>NZ_JAFCLY010000023.1:0-140058 GCF_018130185.1 Bradyrhizobium sp. AUGA SZCCT0182
AGAGGGCGCAGGGAATGCCGGATGCGCGCTGCACCCGCGGTCTCGTGTGCGATTGTGCAACAAGATGCTGCACACGAGCATACAGGGCAGCGGAGAGCATCCGACATTCCCTGCGCAGTGGCTTTACGGCTTATGACGCGCTCTCCCCGGTGAGACGGCCTCTATTGCCACCGTCGCCCCTCGGAAGCGTTAGCTCCCGAAAGACTTGACGCCGTTACGGGCGCCAGGACCACACGCTTTCGCCGTACGCATCAGCCGCGACCGTCAATCGCAACCTCAGCGTCCACCGCAACCCGCCCCTCGTCGTGACGACGGCCTACGCCCCTCTGAGTGGGACGGGATGGCAAGAATGTGCCGGTGATTTGGGTCGAAGGAAAGGGAAATATTTTTGATTTTCGGAAATTTTGCACTTGACATGATTTCCGAAAAGCAGAACTGATTTGCCCGTCGGGTTGTTTTGTCGCAGTTCGTCGGGCGATTGGCTCATGACTTGCCGATCGGGAACCACTCCGGTTGCATCTGGTTATTGTCTGCGAAATCACGACATCCCTTGTCGTTGTCGCATCGTCGCCTTCGGTCGGGGCGAAAGGATGCATCAAGGAGTGCAATCGGCCGGGAGGGTCCAAAATGAAGAATCACGTTTACAAGATTCTTGAAATCGTCGGCTCGTCTGAAACCAGCATCGAGGACGCCATCAATACGGCAGTCGAACTGGCCGGCAAGACGATCCGAAACATGGATTGGTTTGAAGTCGTCGAAACTCGGGGGCACATCAAGGACGGCAAGATTGCTCACTATCAGGTGACCCTCAAAATCGGGTTTACGCTGGAGACGCAATAGCTGACAGTGACGGCGGATTGCGCCTCCGGCTCAATCCGCCCGACGGCTTTCATTGCATCCTCGCGAGTTCATGCGTCAGCGGGAAATCGTTTTTGAGCCAGAGATATTCGTCGCGCTCGACGATGACGGCGCCCGGAGCCATGGTTTTTGCTTCCGGCCAGATTCCGATCAGTTTGCCGTCGATAAGGATGCGATGATCGGCCGCCCGTAGTTCTCCAACCGGCGGCTGGGAGAAGTAGTAGCCAAACAAGTCGCGGTAGCAGTAAGCAAAACCCTGGTCAGCGCCGTTCGCGGTGTCGGCGTGAAGGTCGAACGCGCCTTGTGTCTTCATCCGCTCGGTTGCCCAAGGAAAACCTGTCTCAACGCGAACCGGGATTCGTAACCCCTGACCGGAGGCCAGCGATTTTGGATTGCGCTCGATATGACCCGCCCCGGAGCGGCGGTTGACTCCCTTGCCTTCATAGAAGGTGGCAAGACCGCGCGGCTCCTCGCGATCCAGGAGTCCCCGCCGCCTGGCCTCGGCACGAAATTTCTCCCAGTAATGCGTGACGTCCGGCTTTTCCTCGAACAGGATCGGCCACGCGATTGGCCACCCAAGCAGCCAATAATGGGGATGAGTCGGCGGCCATTGCGCCCTGATCAGTTCCTGCAGATCGGAGGGAATGGGGACCCGGAGAAAGGAATAGCAAGACATGCGCAACAACAGTTTGTTGCGCGGATCTTCCTTGGGGAAAAACCCTTCGCCACGGAAATAGCTTCGCCCGTTGACGTGATCTTCACGCCGACTTCCGATCGGGACAATGTTGTCCTTCCACTTGGTCTCGCGCCACGCCCTGTAATCGGCTTCGGTTGCTTCGGTAATAGTGGCGCGATGGAATTTCAGCTTCGAGACCGGCTGCTCGTAGGCGCTCTCGTGAAGATAAGCGACGAGAAACTCCAGGTTGCCAGCATCCGGCGCCCAGAACGCAACGGGAAGGAAATCGGCAGGCACCGGCTCCTTGACAACATCCCGGTCGCAGATATTCGGGCTCTGCACCAAAACGCCCTCGCCGTTTTTTGTGCGAACTCCGAAGATGTAAGGCGCCCAAATCGCGCGCGCGCTTCGCCCTTCGCCGGGGATTTGCCTGACCTGCGAGCCGCAGCCGATAATGACTTCCATATTGAACGGCTCGCCGCCATGCGACAGTTCGACGACCATCCGGTAAAACCAGCCGAACTTGATGCCTTCGGACGTAGCGGGCTGGCAGCCCGCCAGTACTGCCATAAAGAACAACAACGAAGCAGCGGGTACGACGGCCTTACGGACGAGATTCGCAGCTGCAGTCGACATGACACCGGCATTCGCCATTGAGGAACCGCCTCAGGGGGAAACCGGAACAGATTGTTCGCTCGGCCCCTGATTCGAATTAGAGACACTCAAACACAAGTCGTAAACAAGAACTTGCGCAACCCTGTCGGTTTCATTTGCTGCATATCGACGAAGCCTTGTATAGGCAAGCACAGGTACCGGACCGCTTCTTCCATGGTGAAATTTCGCCCGCTTCAACCACGCGACATTGATGCGCTCTATTCGATTTCGCTTGCGACGGGTTTGGCGGGTGGCGATGCATCCTCGCTCTACCGCGACCGGAAGCTGATGGGTCACGTCTATTCAGCGCCCTATGCGAACCTGCAACCGGAGCTTTGCCTCGTCGCGGAGGATGAGGCGGGTGTGGCGGGCTTCGTCGCCGGCACCTCCGATACCCGGACCTGGGAGAGGCGACTCGAACGGGAGTGGTGGCCGCAGCTGCGCCGGCAATATCCCGCGCCGGATCAGGCACACATGGCCGAATGGACTCACGATCAACGGCGCATCTTCATGATCCACAATCCGAAACCGACACCGGCTGCCGTCGTCCAATCCTATCCTTCCCATCTGCATATGAATCTGTTGCCGCGCGTTCAGGGACGCGAGATCGGCTCGCGCATGTTTGCGGCCTGGCTCGCCATGGCGGCCACTCGCGGGATCGGCCCCCTGCATGTTGGCGTGAACCGGGAAAACGTGCGCGCCATAAGCTTCTGGCATCGCCTTGGCTTTGCCGAACTGGATATTCTCGAGGCCCTCGCCGGGCGCACGGTCTGGATGGGACGGGCCTAGAAATCAAAAGCAAGAGAACCATGAACGAGAAAACCCGCGATCTTTTGGCGATCAGCGATCTGAATGCCTCCGACGCGATGGCGATCATCGAGCGCGCCCAGAACATGGCGGCGTTCTGGCGTGAGCGACGGATGGTTCAAAGCCTGGCCGGCCGTCGAATCGTGCTCGTGGTGAACGACTCCGGCTGGAGGAACACGACGGCTTTTGACCTCGGCATCCAGGCCATGGGCGGCATTTGCACCCATGCGCCATTGCGGTGGGATACGCGGGAGGATTTGCCTGATCTCGCCGCCTATCTCGACAATTGGTTCGACGGAATTGTCACCCGTGCGCCGGATCTGGCCGTCATGCGATCTCTTGCCCATTCGGCGCGCGCACCTGTCATCAACGCCCGTACCCGGCAAAACCATCCCTGCGAAACGCTCGGCGATCTGGCCTTTCACTTCCACCGGCACGGCCGCATAGAGGGGATCAAGGTCGGGGTTGTCGCTCCAAAATCCAACATTCTGGGATCGTGGATCGAGGCTGCGGCGGTCCTGCCGATCAACGTCGTCCAGGTCCATCCCGACAAATGGCTCGACCAGGATGCCGCGGCTTCCACGCTGCGCTTTCGCACCAGCGCCGATATGAACGAACTTGTTGATGCCGACCTTGTCGTCACCGATTGCTGGGCAGCCGATGCTGAACCCGAGGAGTTGCTTGAATATCAGGTCACGCCCACACTGCTGGACAGGCTCCACCCGGAGGCCGACTTCGTGCCCTGCCCTCCGGTATCCCGTGGCAAAGAGGTATCCGCCGATGCCATGACGCATCGGGCATGTCGCGTTATTGAAGCCAAAGCCTTTCTGCTCCACGCCCAAAATGCAGTTCTGGCGTGGGCATTCGACGTCTCCTGACGTCAGCGTAGATTTCTACTGCCGTGCCGCAGCTGCACAATTAATCTTTTTCGCCGCCATTCGATCGGCTCCGAACCGCGCCGTCCACTGCGCCACAGACAGCAACAAGGTGTCAAATACCTCGTGAGCTTGATCGAGCTCCCGTTGCGTCGGCGGCGCGCAACCTGGCCGATTGCGGATGATCATCGTCATTGTCGACCAGCTTAACCTGCTGGCTCTGCACGCCACGATCAGTCCATACAACCGCTCTGGCTCCATCAATGGCTCAATTGCCTCGATCTTCACCTCAGACAACAATGAGAGCGCTGCCACCACGTGGACGTATTCGCTCCGAACCGCAAACCGGTTCACCGTTGAATCGTTGAGCTTGCCGGAGCGATTGAGCGCCAGGACCTCGGCCTGCGCCTGGGTGTAGTCAATCTTCTTTCGCGGAGCGGCGTTGATCGGTTTGGCGTTCGTCCCACGCGCCTGCACAACCGGCCGCGGTGCCGTCAAAAATCGCGCCCGCACGATGTCGGTCGCCTTTGTGAGCAGCTCTCGCAGCAAATTCGCAGGAATGTCCAGTCGGAGGCCGAGCTTTTCGGTGAGGCTTTCGTCACGCTCGGCCCTTCCGACAAGCGTCGCGTAACCGCATTCGGAGAACCGTGCTCCCGCATTTCGCGCGAGCGCGTTGGAGACGTTGACATCGCCAAGCCTCATCAGCGCATCGGTCAGCGTTTCGCTGAGAGTATTTCTGCCGGAGATTGCCAACAAATGCTGCTGGCTACGGGTCTTGACGATTTCAATAAGGTCCGCTTCCGACAGACGATTGGAGTTTCGCAGAACGGGCGCAGCCACCAAGGGATCATCGTGAAACGCAAGCTTGCGGATGGTCTCGCACGGCGCGAGATCCGTCGTGGACAGGGCTTCGCTCAGATGGACCAGGGTTGCTGCCTCGATCCGCCCGATCAGGGGCACAAGGACGCCATCGAACGCAGCTATCTGGGATTCACGGAGGCGATCGACATTGGACAAGAACAGGGCCGCCACCTGCTTCAGAATTCGGGCATCCCGCTGAGCCGACTCATCCTTTGCGGACCCGGTCAGTCCCGCGATAGAATCCGGCGATGCTGCGGCCACCATGGCTAGTCTAGCTCCATATGAGAAGTCCGGGCTGAAATTACCTTGCAGAAAACGTCGCAAACCTCATTCCGCAGTTTGGGTCATGCCGTTAGCGCCACGTTCTGAAACGCCTTCACGAGCGACCGTTCCAGCTTTCCATCCATGGCGCACAGGATCTTGTAGGCATCCTGCCGGGACATTGCCGGTCTGTACGGCCGCGACTCGATGAGCGCGGCGAAAATGTCGGATATCGTCAGCAATCGTACGAGGTCGGAAATCTCCGGCGCCGTCAGCCCATCGGGATAACCGGAACCATCAAGAAACTCGTGGTGGTGCCTCACGCCATCAAGAGTCTCCGGGCTAATTCCCGGCAGAGCCTTCAACAATTCGTATCCGATAATCGGATGGCGTTTCATGATCTCTTCTTCGCCCGGGTCAAGACGTCCGGGCTTGTCGAGAATGGCCAGGGGAATGCGCGCCTTGCCGATATCATGGAGGGTGGCGGCCAATCCGAGCCGCTTTACGTCGGCATTGGAGAACTTGATACTCAGGGCGAAGCCGACCGCCACTCCCGTGACCAGCAGGCAGTGCTGGAAGGTGCCCTGGTGATAGCGGCGCACGTCGTCAAGCCAGACGCCAAGTCCGTTCTGCTCGATACCGTTGACGATCTCCGATGTGGCGTCCTCGGCACTCGAAAGCGTTAGCGGTTTGCCCTCCCGTATCGCCGCAAACATGGATGCGAAGGCTGCCGCACCATCGGTGATCTCGGTTGATGCGACGGCAATGCCGGCCTGCGCGGCCCTCTGGGCGACATCGATTTGCTGCAGTTTCGATATGATTTCCTTTGGACGCGAAACCACGGCTGTCGCGCCAAGTGCATACGCCTGAGCCACCATGTGGTGCAGATGGTTCTGAACGACAAACAGCTTTTCCGAAGCGCAACGCAGGTCCTGCAGGACACGCTTGATCTGTTCCACAGGGACTGGCTTGCGCAGGTCGGCGTCAACCATCAATACGCCGCCTGAGCTGATCCTCGCGTTGCCGGTCCCCAGCAATTGGGGCTGAACGTCATATTGCGGCTCCAGCATCGCGCGGATGGCTGGAATCTTCGTGGGTTCATCGGTAACGAAATGAACAAGCATGGTGCCACCTGTGAAAGCCGACTCTGCGGTCTCTCCGGTTCAGCGAACGCAATGGTGAACAATCATTCCAAGCAATAACGGATAATCGTACGCAAACCTCCCTAACGGGAGATTGCCGCCATGCCGGTTTTTCTCCGGACTTCTACGTAACCTTGTTGGGTGAGGGGTCCGCCCTGCCGCGCTGATCAGGCCGGCGTGACGACGACGTAGGGAATGCTGATCAAGATAACCGCCAGCTCGACCGCATTGCACAGCATGCCGCCCCAATGCAGCCGCCGCAGCCGGCGCACCGCACCGGCGTCGCCGGCATCCCTGGCACGAAGCTGCGCATCCCACCGCTGCAGAAACCAGCGGCGCGCCCAGACCGCGAAGGCCGCGATCAAGGCAATTCCAATGGCGACAAACAGCCGGCCCGTCATGGCAACGGCGACCGTCCCAATGGCGCCGGCAATGGCCACCATCAGGAAATAGGAGCTGAACATGCCGCGCAACAGCTGGGTGACCGGCGGAATGTCGAGCGACACCAGCAGAAAGGCCGGCGCCGCCAGCAGGAAATAACCCATCGGAAACAGCAGGACGACGGTGGCGAACAAGGCGACGGGATCTGGCATTATCGACACCCCTTCTTGGCCCGGCGGGCGAGGGTTTTTCCTTCGGAAGCTTACCGCAATATCCGCCGGAAGATAGCTTCGACACTATTGGGCTTTCGTCGGAGTAGCACGCGGCGCGGACTGCGCCTTCTGCGAGCGGCGTCGGAGACGTCGGCTCCAATCCGCCCTGTCGACTGTTGCCGTTTCGGTTGTCACCCAGGGAACAGCGCCGCCTTCGCCGATCCGTCATTGTCCTGGTCAGACCGATGCAATGTTGCACCGGGGCAGCAACAGGAGAAGCAACGTGGAACGCGCGAACGAAAAGTCGATCGAACTGACGGCAAAAGAACTGGACGCGGTGACCGGCGGCAAGTTGGGCAACGGCACCCTGCCCTTCAACCCCTTTTCCCCGCCCTCGGTCCCGAAGAAGACCTACTGAGGCAGCACCGGCGACCCCCGACCTCACCCGTCGGGGTTCGCGTCGTTGCGCTGCGGAGCCCCGTCGCTGCCTAAAAAATGACCTGCACAAACAACGTGCAGTTCGCCTCCGTACAACTACGCAAGGCGACCCGGAATTTAAACCCGCTATTAGGCAAGATTCGCGACAACGGATGGAACGTGCGCCCACCTAAATCCCGATTCGCTCTGCAGGAGATCGATCGAGGGGGCGAAGGCAGAGGAAGTTCCAGATGTCCGTCGCGCTTGCAAGATCGACCGCCAAAACCGCGGCCCATTCAGCGACCGACGAGGATGAATCCGACATCTCCGCGCTGATCTCCCGGCTCACCGCCGAGGTCAACCAGGTCGCCTGCGACAAGACCAAGTCGATCCAGAAAATCACCAACCAGATGAAGATGCTGGCGCTGAACGCGCTGATCGAAAGCTCGCGCGCCGGCGCGCAGGGCGCCGGTTTTGCCGTGGTTGCGCAGGAAGTCCGCAACGTCGGCCAGCAGGTCGAAACCATTGCCCGCGAGTTGGAAAGCCAGCTCACCAACCGCACCGGCAATTTGATGAACTCGATCGCGCGGATGAGCGACCGGTCGCGCGGCGAGCGCATGGTGGATCTGTCGCTGAACGCCATCGAGCTGATCGACCGCAACCTCTATGAGCGCACCTGCGACGTGCGCTGGTGGGCCACCGATTCAGCCGTCGTCGACTGCGCCGCCTCGCCCGATGCTTCGGCCGTCGCCCATGTGTCGGAGCGCCTCGCGGTGATTCTTGGCGCCTATACCGTGTATCTGGATCTGTGGCTCTGCGACCTCGACGGCAATGTGCTGGCCAACGGCCGGGCGGATCGCTATGGCGTCGTCGGCCAGAACGTGGCGTCGACCAAATGGTTTCGCGACGCGCGGGCTTTGCGCTCGGGCGACGACTATGTCGCGGGCGACGTTGAATCCCAGCCCCTGCTCGGCCACGCCCAGGTCGCCACTTATTGCGCCAGCGTGCGCGCCGGTGGCAAGGCGAACGCCGCCGCGACCGGCATTCTCGCGATCCATTTCGATTGGGAAGCGCAGGCCCGCGCCATCGTCCAGGGCGTGCGCGTCGGTGCCGCCGACAAGGCCCGCGTGCTGCTGGTCGATTCGCAATTCCGCGTCATCGCGGCCTCCGACGGCCAGGGCATCCTCACCGAGCGCGTGCAGCTTTCACTGGATGGACGGCGTAGCGGTTTCTACCAGGACCGATCAGGCACGCTGGTCGCGTTTCACGCGACGCCGGGGTACGAGACGTATCGGGGGCTCGGCTGGTACGGGGTGATATTGAGCGACGCGACATAGCAGCGGAAGCTGATCGTCCGAGGGTCGTCGTCCTGAGGTGCGAGCCTCTTCGGCGAGCCTCGAAGCATGACTGGTCCGGTGCTTGCGGCCATCCTTCGAGGCGCGCAAGAGCGCGCACCTCAGGATGACGGCGGAGTATGCGGTTTCTCCGCTAACACCCCATCCTGTCGGCAATGCCGCCAAAATCCTTGGCGACGATGTCCCAGTCGCCCTTGGCTTCGAAATCGTATTTCTGCAAGGGGCCGTATTCGGTCGGGCGCGCGACGAAGGCGGTCTTCAAACCGTACTTCTGCGCGGCTTTCAAATCCTGGTTATGCGCGGCGACCATCATCACCTGCTCCGGCGGCAGGCACAGCAATTTTGCCGCGCCGAGATAGGTTTCGGGATCGGGCTTGTAATGCTCGAACAATTCGGCCGACATGATAAGGTCCCACGGCAGCCCGGCGAACTTCGCCATGTTGGTCAATAGCGCAACATTGCCGTTGGAGAGCGGCGAGATGATGTATTTTGTCTTCAGCCGCGTCAGGCCCGCGACGCTGTCCGGCCAGGGATGCAGGCGGTGCCAGCCCATGGTGAGGTAATGCAAATCGGCGTCGTTGAGCTCTGATATTCCGAGCTGCGCGACCAGATTTTCCAGCGATTGCCGGTGCAGCGTGTCGAGGATCATGTAGCCGCGTTCGGGATGCTTTCTCACTTCGTCCATCGAGGCCGAATAGACCGCGCGCCAGCCGTCAACGAGCGCGGTCCAGTCCGCCTGGATGCCGCGCTTCTCGGACCACTTGGTAAAATCCGCGATCAGGCTGGTGCGCCAGTCGACGACGGTGCCGAACACATCGAACACCAGGGCCTTGACGGCGGAAATATCGGACATGCTTGCTCCCTGTTTCTTGTTGTTGTTGTCATTCCGGGATGGTCCGAAGGACCAGACCTAAGATGTGCAATTGCACATCGGGGAATCTCGAGATTCCGGGTTCGCTTCGCGCCCCGGAATGACGGCAGCTAAATCACCTTTCGGTATTGGATGAATCCGAGATTGTCGGCAACCTTGTCGTAGAGCGCACGCGCCTGCGCGTTGCTCGATTGCGTCAGCCAATAGACCCGGCTTGCCCCCGCCGCCTCGGCCTTCTGATACACCGCCTCGATCAGCGCACGCCCCAGCCCATGGCGGCGCGCGTCATCCGCGACGTACAGATCTTCGAGATAACAGTATCGCTTCGGCGCCCAGGTCGAGCGATGGAACAGGTAATGCGCGAACCCGGCGAGCCGGCCATCGACATAGCCGCCGAGCGCAAACATCGTCTCGTCCGGATCGTGAAACCGCGACCAGGCGAGATCGCTGACGTCCTGCGTCAGCGCCGTCTTGTAGAAGGCGAAATAGCCGTCCCACAGCGGATTCCACGCCACACGTTCGTCTTCGCCGATCGGCCGGATGATGATTTCTCCAGCCATGTTCATTTCCTCAGTCGAGGTGGAACTTGTCCAGCTGCCGGTGCTCGGCCTTGATGTAGCGGACAGTACCAGTGACCGAACGCATCACGACGGTTTCGGTTTCGATGACGTCCTTGCGGAACTTGACGCCGGAGAGCAGGGAACCGGTGGTAACGCCGGTCGCCGCGAACAGGCAGTCGCCCCGCGCCATGTCCTCGATGCCGTAAATCATCTTGGGATCGGTGACGCCCATCTTGTAGGCGCGCTCGCGCTTTTCCTCGGAGTCGAGGATCAGGCGGCACTGCATCTGGCCGCCGATGCAGCGCAACGCGGCCGCCGCCAGCACGCCCTCGGGCGCACCGCCGGTGCCGATATACATGTCGACGCCGGTATTGTCGGGGTCGGCGCAATGAATCACGCCGGCGACGTCGCCGTCGGTGATCAGGCGCACCGCGGCGCCCGTGCTGCGAACGCCGGCAATGATGTCGGCGTGGCGCGGACGATCAAGCACCAGCACCGTGATTGCTGCGGGATCAACGCCTTTTGCTTTGGCGAGCCGGCGCACATTGTCGGCGGGCGAAGCGTCCAGTTCGACCACGCCCTTGGCGTAACCGGGACCGACCGCCAGCTTTTGCATGTAAACGTCGGGCGCGTGCAGCAGCGTGCCGCCATCAGCCATCGCCATGGTCGCGATCGCGCCCGGCATGTTCTTGGCGCACAGCGTGGTGCCTTCGAGCGGATCGACGGCGATATCGACCTGCGGGCCGGCGTTGAGGCCGACCTTCTCGCCGATGAACAGCATCGGCGCCTCGTCGCGCTCGCCCTCGCCGATCACGATGGTGCCTTCGATCGGCAGCTTGTTGAGCTCGCGCCGCATCGCGTCGACCGCGGCCTGGTCGGCCGCCTTTTCCTGGCCGTGGCCGCGCAAGCGCGCGGCCGAAACCGCAGCGCGTTCCGTTACCCGCACGATTTCAAGCGTGAGAATGCGCTCGAGCAACAGTTGCGGCGGAACGGAAATATGGGTCGACATAACAAGCACTCCTTTGAGTCTTCACAGCGGACCATTCGGTCCGCATATCAGTTTCTTGTGGCGCACAATCTGGGGATCGCGCATGTGCGCGAACCGGGGGATTGCGCGCTAGTTCTTCTCAATCCGTATCACCTGCGGCCGGCCGCTGATCACCTTGTCGCGCTGCACCGCTTCCAGCGCACGATAGACCGCATCTTCAGAGGTTGCATAGGTAATCAGAATAACCGGAACCGGTGACGCTTTCTTGGTCGACCCGTTGGCATCAACGCCGTCGGGATGACGCTGTACGATCGATTCCAGCGATATCTTCTGTTCCGCCAGACGGGTCGCGATGGTGGCAGCGGTTCCAGCGAGGTCGCGCGCCATCAGGCGGATATAATAGCCGCCCTCATGGCGTTCCATCGGCGCTTTTGTGGTCGCGCGCAGGCGCTCAACCGGGCGTCCGAACGGCTTGGCGCGAATCCCGCGCGCCACATCGGCGATGTCTGCAACGACGGCGGACGCGGTGGCCGCACCTCCGGCGCCCGGGCCGACCAGCGTGATCGGCGGAATGCCCTCGCCGTCGATGGTGACGGCATTGGTGACGCCCATCACTTGCGCAATCGAGGAGGATTTCGGCACCATGGTCGGATGCACGCGCTGTTCAATTCCCTTCGCCGTCCGCACCGCGACCCCAAGCAATTTGACCCGATAGCCGAGTTCCTCAGCGGCGCGCAGATCTTCCGGCGCGATCGAGGAGATTCCTTCGACGTACACCGCGCTCTGTGCAACCTTCGTGCCGAACGCGAGGCTGGCCAGGATCGCAAGCTTTTGGGCGGTGTCGTGGCCATCGACGTCGAACGACGGATTGGCCTCGGCATAGCCGAGCCGCTGGGCGTCCTTCAGGCATTCGGCGAACGACAGGCCCTCCTGCTCCATCCGGGTCAGGATGTAATTGCAGGTGCCGTTGAGGATGCCATAGACGCGATTGACTGACGTGCCGGCCAGCCCCTCGCGCAGGGTCTTGATGACGGGGATCGCAGCCCCCACCGCCGCTTCGTAGTTCAGCGCGCCGCCATGCTTCTCGGCGGCCTTCGCCAGCCGCACGCCATGCTTGGCGATCAGCGCCTTGTTGGCTGTCACCACCGATTTGCCTGATTTGAGCGCCGCCTCGATCGCCGACAGCGCCGGATCGCCGGAACCGCCCATCAGTTCGACGAAGCAATCGATGCCGGGGTGATTGGCCAACGCCAGCGGGCTTTTGACCCATTCGATGCCGCGCAGATCGAGCTTGCGCTTCTTCACCTTGGAGCGTGCGGTGACGGCGACGACGCGCACGCCGCGACCACTGCGCGCCGACAAGGTCCGCGCCTGCGCTTCGATGAGGCGGACGACTTCGGCGCCAACAGTGCCGAGCCCCGCGATGCCCACTTTCAGGGGTGCGACCATGACCAAAAAACCTGCCGAAGAGAGCTAACCAAGCACGATCTGGTTCCGAAAACCGGAAGTCCGCTTTTCGGGATCATGCCTACCGCCGGTTGGCGAGAGGAACCACGTTGTGCAACGTTTCAATGCCGCTTTCAAGGAAGCGGCGCACGCCGCGCGCGGCCTGGCGAATACGCTGCTCGTTTTCCACCATGGCGATGCGGACATAGCCCTCGCCGTGCTCGCCAAAGGCGACGCCCGGCGACACTACCACGCCCGATTTCTCCACCATCAGGGTGGCGAACTGCATGCTGCCGACGCCCTCAAAGGCCTTCGGCAGCGGCGCCCAGGCGAACATCGAGGCGGCTGGCGGCGGAATATCCCATCCCGCGCGGCCAAAACTTTCCACCAGCGCGTCGCGGCGCTTGCGGTAGGTGTCGCGCATCTCGCGAATGCAGTCATCCGGTCCGTTCAGGGCTGCGGTGGCCGCGACCTGGACCGGCGTGAACGCGCCGTAGTCGAGATAGGATTTCACCCGCGCCAGCGCGGCGATGATCCGCTCATTGCCGACGGCAAAGCCCATGCGCCAGCCCGCCATCGAAAACGTCTTCGACATCGAGGTGAATTCGACTGTGACGTCGATCGCGCCGGGAACCTGCAACACCGAGGGCGGCGGGTTCTTGTCGTCGAAATAGACTTCGGCATAGGCCAGATCCGACAGGATGAAGATCTCGTGCTTCTTCGCGAACGCCACCAGATCCTTGTAGAAATCGAGGTCGGCGACATAGGCGGTCGGATTGGAGGGATAGCAGACGATCAGCGCGATCGGCTTCGGGATCGAATGGATGATCGCGCGCTCCACCGCTTCGAAGAATTGCGGCGTCGGCTCCGAGGGTACCGAGCGGATCACGCCGCCCGCCATCAGGAAGCCGAAGGCGTGAATGGGATAGCTCGGATTGGGGCACAGCACGACGTCACCGGGCGCGGTGATCGCCTGCGCCACATTAGCGAAGCCTTCCTTGGAGCCCAGGGTCGCTACGACCTGGGTTTCCGGATTGAGCTTGACGCCGAACCGGCGCGCGTAATAGGCGGCCTGCGCCTTGCGGAGCCCGGTAATGCCGCGCGAGGCCGAATAACGGTCGGTCCGCGGCTTGCCCAGCGTATCCTTCAGCTTCTCGATCACATGGGCCGGCGTCGGCAAATCCGGGTTGCCCATGCCGAGGTCGATGATGTCGGCACCCGCGTTCCGCGCGGCCGCCTTGGCCCGGTTGACCTGTTCGAACACGTAAGGCGGCAGACGGCGGATGCGGTAGAAATCTTCCATGGGACCCTTGCTCCGACGACCAGCGGGACAGAATCGGTAGAATCTGCGGTTTTCGAAGCCGAATTCGGCTTCGTCCAAAACTCGCGCTCAATCAATGATTTAGAGCGAATTCAGGCGCAGGATCCTGAGTGCCGGACCGTGATGCGGTTGAATTAAGGCTCTTTTAGCACGGGCGTCCCGCAGCGCCAGAGACTATAGCGTTTTCAAGCGAAAGCCTGCCCCGGACTTGATCCGGGGCGGCGGCAGGATCGCGTCACGAACGCGTCAAGACAGACAGGTTATTTGGCGGCAGGGTTTGGCGCAGCGGCCGCGGCCGCCTGACGATCCCGCGCGGCACGCAGTTCGGCCTCGATCTTGGCCTGCTCCGCCGGCTTGATGACCGCCTCGTCGCGCTCCGGCGGCAGGTCGTGGACCGGCAGATAGCCGCCGGCTTCCTTCGGACGCGCGGGCGCGTCGCCCGGCACGCCGACACCTGGCAAATCCGCGATCGACGTCGAGCAGCCGCTGACCGCGAGCGCGGCGGCGAGCAGCGCGGCCATCGACCACAGCCTTATGATCCGATCCACCGGCATCCGTCCGGAAGTCCCCAATACCTGTCCCGTTGCCTTAGATCGTGTGCACAGCGCGCGCTGGCAAGAGCTGTTGGTATGCGCCTTGCAGCGCTGGATCGTCGAGCTGCGTCAAATTCTCCGCAACCCTTCAAACCATTGTCGCCCGAAACGATTAAAGCCAGAACAGGTAACTCAAACGGTGCGGCTTCAATGTGTCCGAACGGAGAAATTTTATCGCAGTGCAACAGGATTAACCCAAACCTACCGCCGCCAATCGGCGCGGTGACGAACTCGAAATGAAGTTATAGTGTCCCAGACATGACCGACGTTAACACCGAAATCCACGCTGCGAAATCCTTCAACGCTGAAGCCTTCGCCATGAATATCGCCAGGGCCATGGAGAGCAGTGGCCAGGCGCTCGCGGCCTACCTGAAGCCGCGCGAAAACGGTGAGCCGAAGGACAAACCGCCGAATGAGATCGCCGAGGTGATCAAGACTTTCGGCACGGTCGCCGAATACTGGCTTTCGGACAAGGAGCGGGCGTCCGATCTGCAGGTCAAGATGGCCAAAGCCTATCTCGATCTCTGGGGTTCGACGGTGCGCCGCATGGCCGGCGAAGAGGCCCCGCCCGCGATCGAGCCGTCGCCGCGCGACAAGCGCTTCAAGGATCCGGAGTGGAAGACCAACAAGTTCTTCGACTTCGTGATGCAGCTTTACCTGCTCACCACGCAATGGGCGCAGGAACTGGTGAAGAACGCCGAAGGCATCGATCCGCATACGCGCAAGAAGGCCGAATTCTACGTCCAGCAGATCAGCAATGCGATCTCGCCGTCGAATTTCGTCTTCACCAATCCGGAAGTGCTGCGCGAGACGCTGGCGTCGAACGGCGACAATCTGGTGCGCGGCATGAAGATGCTGGCCGAGGACATCGAAGCCGGCCGCGGCACGTTGCGCATTCGCCAGTCCGATCCCTCCAACCTCGTCGTCGGCGTCAACATGGCGACGACGCCGGGCAAGGTGATCTTTCAGAACGAGCTGATGCAGCTGATCCAGTACACGCCCACCACGGAGACCGTGCTGCGCACGCCGCTGCTGATCGTGCCGCCCTGGATCAACAAGTTCTACATCCTCGATCTCAAGCCCGAAAAATCCTACATCAAATGGTGCGTCGATCAGGGCGTCACCGTGTTCGTGATCTCCTGGGTCAATCCGGACAAGGAACTCGGCAAGAAGACGTTTGACGACTACATGAGGCAGGGACCGCTGACCGCGATGGACGTCATCGAAAAGGTCACGGGCGAGATGAAGGTTCATACCGCGGGTTATTGCGTCGGCGGCACCCTGCTGGCCTCGACGCTGGCGTGGCTCGCCGAAAAGCGCCGCGTGCGCGTCACCTCGGCGACGTTCTTTGCAGCCCAGGTCGACTTCACCCATGCCGGCGATCTGCTTGTGTTCGTCGACGAAGACCAGATCTCGGCGCTCGAGCGCGACATGCAGGCGGCCGGCGTGCTCGAAGGCAGCAAGATGGCGATGGCCTTCAATATGCTGCGCTCGAACGACCTGATCTGGTCCTACGTCATCAGCAATTACCTGAAGGGACAACCGCCCTCCTCCTTCGACCTGCTGCACTGGAATTCCGACGCGACGCGGATGCCGGCAGCCAACCATTCCTTCTACTTACGCAATTGCTACCTGGAGAACCGGCTGTCCACCGGCAGCATGGTGCTTGATAACACGCTGCTCGACCTCTCGAAGGTGAAGGTGCCGGTCTATAATCTGGCGACGCGCGAAGATCACATCGCGCCCGCGGATTCGGTGCTGTACGGCTCGCAGTTCTTCGGCGGGCCGGTCAAATACGTGCTGTCCGGATCCGGCCACATCGCCGGCGTGGTCAATCCGCCGGCGTCGGGAAAATATCAGTACTGGACCAACGACAACATCAAGGACGTCACGCTGGCCGAGTGGCTCAAGAACGCCACCGAGCACAAGGGATCGTGGTGGCCGGACTGGCGTCAATGGC
The DNA here is from genome assembly GCF_018130185.1 of Bradyrhizobium sp. AUGA SZCCT0182. Taxonomy (NCBI): domain Bacteria; kingdom Pseudomonadati; phylum Pseudomonadota; class Alphaproteobacteria; order Hyphomicrobiales; family Nitrobacteraceae; genus Bradyrhizobium; species Bradyrhizobium sp. AUGA SZCCT0182. The sequence goes on from NZ_JAFCLY010000023.1 coordinate 16,239, forward strand.
TGGAGGGCCTCGACGCCGAGATGGTGCCCGCGCGCGCGGTCGGCTCCGAGGCGATGCCGCCGATCGAGGATGCGCCCGGCAGCTACGTTCGCGTCCGCGCGTAGCGCAAGCCCGCAGGGTTGGCTATAAGCTGATATCCCGTATCGGGAATCGAAATCGAGCGAGGGGGAAACGATGACGCGTGAACTGTTCTGGCTGACGCTGACCGTGATTTTGACCGGTCTGCTGTGGGTCCCCTACATCATCAATCGCTGTCAGATCCGCGGCCTCTCCGGCGCCATGGCCAATCCCTCGCGCAACGACAAGCCGCATTCGGAATGGGCCAACCGGCTGATGTTCGCGCATGACAACGCGGTCGAAAACCTCATCATCTTCGCCCCCCTGGTCCTGATCCTCAACGCGGCCGACTATTCCACCAAATGGACCGTGATGGCCTGCATGGTCTATTTCTGGTCCCGCGTCGCCCATCTGATCGTCTACACGCTGGGCCTGCCGGTGTTCCGCACCCTGGCCTTCACCGTCGGCTTCCTCGCGCAAGCCGTGCTGGCGCTGGCGATCTTCCAGGTGCTTTGAAAGGCATCCCGAACGTTACGTGCATCCACGGCACGGCTTCTTCACGGAAGCGTGCCCTGTCAGGTCGTGCGTAGGTCCGTCAGGCGCCGAGCGCCGCGGCGATCTGAGTGGCGACATCGGCATCATCGAGATACCCGGCGATGCCGTGCCGATTGTCGGTGTGATTATTCACAAACGGGTAGTTCTTGATCGGCGGCTTGATAGCAAAATTCTCGGCATTGAGCGGATAGAGCGCGACGACATCGCGGTCATCGAATGCGTTGTACCAGTCCCGAATCCCGGTCGGCATCGTGAGCGGCGTTGCGAGCTTGTCGCGAATTGCGCGGATTCCAAGCGGAGATCCGACCGTGAGGAGCCGCGGCACGGAGTTGCCGGCATGCTCTCGCAGCACCTCATAAGCAACGACGGAGCCAAGCGAGTGGGCGACAATTACGGTGGGATCGTTCGTCAGTTGAGCCGCCACAATCTTGTTGATCTCGCGCCGGGTTTTGGAATCGTTGGCGTAGATGAACACGTCACGAAGCAATTGTCCGATGCTGTAGTTTGAAACGCCGGGGGTGCGGCGATCGATGACGCGAATGATGGCCTGAACCCATTCCCAGTTTTCCGGACCACGCGGCTGCGGTACCGGCCCCATTTCCTCTTCGACCTCACGATGCGTAACCTTGTCATCGCTCCTGAGCTGGATCGCCACATCTTCCAGGAATGCCGCATATTCGTCGTTCATGGCACCGCCGCGTGTCGCGACGCCGTCGGCGGGAGGCAGGTCGTGACGCGCCAGTTGCTTCAGGAGTTCGTCGCCGTAGAAAGGTGCGTCGATCTGCAGGCCCGCTGGCATTCTGACGCCGATACCCGAGAATCCGCGACCAAGCGCGGCCATCCACTCGTCCTCGATGACCTTCGACGACTTGCCTTCTTGCGCCCGGCCATGGATCAGCAGCAGTCTCATTGCAAATCGCCCCGCTTTATTGCCTCGCGTAAAAGCTCGACGCCTTGCGGCGCGAAAGTGGTCCATAGGGCCGGTAGCAACCAATCGCGTGCCTTGCGCATGGCATCCGGCAATTGGGCGTCTCGCACTGCCAGCAATGACCAGCCCTGCCGCAACATCGGACAGAACGGCAGGATCGGAAGATCGGTTGCGGCATCTGCGCCGGCTTCGCGCGGCCGAACTCCTCGGCGCGCCAGCATTGCAACGTCAAACAGTTCCGCGACCAAGTCCCGGCGCATGTACTCGAGTACCGATTCGACCTGATCGTCGATACCGGCACTGGCAAAGGCGTACGCGGCATACAGACCAAGCGCGGGATCGAATACCTTGAGTTGTCTTACATTGTTGGCGAATGCCTGTGCTTCCTGAGGCGCAATCCGAAACACGCCGAGGCTGGCGGCAGCCGCAACGGCGGCGCGCAATGCCTCTATATCCCGGCGCACGTTCTGGTACTCGCTCCACCGTTTGCTGTTCGTCGATGGCACGTAATTGACGTTGCTTACCCTGCCGCCGTCGACGAAGACGTGCCCGATGTAACCGCGCAATCCCGGCAACACCGTGCCGCTGCCGCCGTCGAATTCGATCAGCACGCTTGTCGAGGGAACGTCGATACGTGCCGGATGAAGGCGTACAAGTTGTGTTCCTAGAATTTCGGCTGGAAATTGCGGCGAGGTTGCCCCGACAACCTGCGCACCGGTCACCGCAAAGCCGGTCTGAGTCTCAAAATGGTCGACCGGGGCGTCAACCAGATAGCGGTCGATCGCGTCGGATATGCTGGCGCCATGGCCGATTTTCCGAACGGCCGCGGCCGCGTCCCGGGCACCCTGCCCCTGAGCAGCCGCTTCGATTGCCTGGAGTGCCAGTGCAGCCACCGACGGGACGGGCGCCGCACGCCGGAGACGTTTCCGCATGGCCAGTCGTCTTCGGGGACCGAGGGTCTCCAATCCCGAGCCCGTCTCATTCAACGGGCTGGTAACGCGCGCAACACGACCAACATAGGCCTGTACCGATTCCAGGATGAACTCCGGAGTTTGCCCTGCCTTTGGCATTTCTTCCGAGGCCGCATCCTGGACCCGTTCGTAAATCAACTCCTTGAGTTTACGGTTTGTCACAACCTCGATGAGTCCGCCGTTCTCCGGGACCTTATCGATGAAGGCCGGCGGCGGATTGAGATAGCCCGCCATAAACACCTTCGTGAAGATGCCTCCCAGGCGCGCGTTGTCGTCCGCCTTCGCGGCTTCCACCGCCACCAGCGACGGCAGCGTTGCGAACACGCGATCAATCTCCGGTCGCGTACGCCGTTTAAGCGGCACGTTGGGAAAGATCGAGCCGCCATCGACGCGGCTATCCTGCATTCGCGAGGGGATCGACCGGCAGGCGTCCGAGATGAACACCACGTTCTTGAGCCCGCTTTCCCGGGCCGCCATCACCGAGGCTTCCACGGATATCGCTTCGCTGGCGTTGTTCGGAGCGCCCGAGAGCAACCAGATTTCCGAGCTGCCGTTCTGAAAGCCATGGCCAGCGAAGTAAAAGACGACCTGGGAATAGGTGGCCGCGTCAACGACGCGATCGACCTCGTTAAAAATGCTGGCGAATGCGACCGGCCCCTTGTCGTCGGTGAAGGTCCTTACTTCAAAACCCTGCTTGGCGATCCAGTCGGAAAACGCCTTGGCGTCGTTCACCGCGCCTTGCAGAGGCGCAGGCGCTTTCGGTTTGTTGACCCCGATGACGATCGCAATACGCGACATGCTACCCCCATCCGCCACGGCTGTGTGCCATGACGCGGTGGGTCATTCAACTAAAGGTCGCAATGCCGGTCAATACTGGCGACCGTCGAATCACGGAAACAGCGCGATCTGCTCAAGTCCGACCACCGGTGTTCCGCCACCCTGGCCGTCACCGTCGGCTCCCCCGCACGGGCCGTGCTGGCGCGGGCGATCTTCCACTGCCTCTGATACCGGCACCCCCCTATCCCGATCAGTTCGCGGCCATCGCCCCGGTCGTCGGACGCAATTTCCTGAGCCAGAGCAGGATCAGGAGAGCCCCGCACGAACATGCCATCGCAAGGCCAAGCAGCGCGTTGCTGCCGAAATTCGTCAGCAAGCCAACAAGAACCGGAGGCGAAGCTGCGGAAATGAGGTTGAGCGGCAGCGCAATGCGCGAGGTCGCCTTGGCGAATTCGGCCTGGTCGTAGAACACCAAGGGTATGGTCGCCCGGGCGACCGCGAACGCGCCGCTGCCCATGCCATACAGCAGAATGAAGGCCGCGATCGCCCAATGCGATCCGCCGCCGATCATCAGCAGAAACATCGCCACAGGGATAGCTGAGCCGGCAAACAGCCCCGTCGTGATCCCATCCCACCGCCCGCCGCCAAGAAAATCCAATCCCCGGGCGCTGACCTGGATCACGCCCAGCATCGAGCCGAAGGTAACGGCCGTGGCCGGCGACAGGCCCTCCACCTTCAGAAGCTCGATCAGCACGGCGCTGAATCCGAAGGCGACGAATGCATTGAGCGCTAGCGCAGCCAGGATGAGTAAGAACGTGCTTTTTTTCACGATAGGTGACGTGCCCGCCGGCTGCGCCGCGAAAATCGCCTCATCTTTTGGTTCGGTTCGACGCGGCAATCCGAAATAATAGAGCGGAAGGCACAACAGCAGCAGCATCCCGGAATAGACCAGACAGGTTCCGCGCCAGCCCATAACGTCTGACAGAAACGACGTGGTGGGCCAAAAAACACTGCTGGAAAGCCCGGTCACCAGCATCATGGCGCCGATGCCGCGCTTCGCATCCCGCCCGGCGATCTCGTTGAGCATGATGTAGGCGGCCGTGGCCAGCGTGGCGCTGCCGGCCGTGCCGAGGATCACCCACGCAGCGAAAAACTGTATCGGGCCGTGTGCGAGCGAGAGCAGGACGAAGCCTGGCGCACCGATGATGGTCCCCGCGATCATCACCCGGCGGGCGCCAAATTGCGTGAACGGCCTTGCCAGGATCGGAGCGCACAGACCCATCAGGACATAGAAGATCGAGTTGCCGGCAAACACCGCCGAGATGTCCATGTGAAGATCGGCGGCGACCTGCCCGCCCACGACCGCAAGAAGCCCGATCGTGCCCCATCCGATGACCTGCGCAATCGCGAGAACGATCAGGACGCGGAAAATTGTCTTGCCGGACTGAAGGACCATCGGATCAGAGGCTTTTCCGGGCCACGACAAACAGCATCGGGGCCCACTGGTTGTCGAAGCCGATGACCTCGCCGGTCTGGATTTCAAGTGAATTCCAGTTGCCCGCGCTGGCGTAGGTTTCGCGCAGCCAATCCGGCGACGGGTAATTGTAGTAGCGGCCCAGCGTGTCGCGGCCTTCAGCGTCACCGGTCTTGAAGCTGGCAAAGAAAGCGCCGCCGGGTTTCAGCGCGCGCCAGATCAGCGATAGCACCTGCGTTAGTTCATCGCGCGGAACGTGCAGCAGGCAGGCATTGGCCCACACGCCGTCATAAGTCTCGACCGCGTCGATGTCATGGAACAGCAGCGTCCCGACCGGGCGGCCGAGACGGCGCGAGGCCACCTCCGCCATTTCCGGCGATCCATCCGTCGGCGACACGTCAAAGCCCCGCGCCAGCATTTCAGCGGTGTCGCCGCCGGCGCCGCATCCGAGTTCGAGAATGGCAGCACCAGGTGGAAGCAGCGAGACGAACGCCTCCAGCCTTGCCCGACGCGAGGTGATCTCGCGCGCCGCGTAAGCCTCGGCATGGCCGCGGTAGAATTGAAGCGTCGCCTCGTCCACGAATTCCTCTCGCTGTCGGCGAGGCTCAGCATCAGCCGCGTGTTGCGGTAAAACAGTAGACCCGCCTTCGCCGGACGCAACTATGGATTCTGCGGTTCTGGGATGCGCTCGCAAGCCCCCGACGGCCGAACGGGCAGCGCCGGCATCGCGCTGATGGCGTGATGCCGGCTTGAGCGTAAGGCTTTGGGCCTAACTGTCGGCCAACCCGAGCATCAGCCGCATGTTCTGCACGGCGGCTCCGGAGGCGCCCTTGCCGAGATTGTCGAGACGCGCGACCAGCACGGCTTGCGGATATTGCTCGCTCGCGAAGACGTACAGTTCGAGCATGTTGGTCTCGTTCAGCGCCTCGGGTTCGATGCGTCCGGTTTTTGACGTCGCGTATTCGAGCGGCATCACGGAAACATATTTGCTGCCCGCGTACCGCTTTGCGAGTGCGGCATGCAGTTGGGCGCCATCGGGCTTGGCCGGAAGCGCGTCGAGATGCAACGGCACCGACACCAGCATGCCCTGCCGGTAGTTGCCGACCGACGGAACGAAAATCGGCCGCCGCGTCAGGCGCGAGTAAAGCTGCGTCTCCGGCAGATGTTTGTGCTCGAAGCCAAGGCCATAGAGCTCGAAGGACGGCGCGGTGCCGGCCTCGAAACTTTCGATCATCGACTTGCCGCCGCCGGAATAACCGCTGACGGCATTGATGGTGATCGGATAGTCCGCCGGCAGCAGACCGGCATCCACGAGTGGCCGCAGCAGCGCGATCCCGCCGGTCGGATAGCAACCCGGGTTTGAGACTTTCCGTGCGCTCCGGATCTTGTCGGCCTGGTCAGGCGCGAGTTCCGCAAAACCGTAGGTCCAGTCGGGCGCGACGCGAAACGCCGTCGAGGCGTCGAGCACCTTGGGTCCCTTGGCGCCCATGCCGTCGATCAGCGCCACGGTTTCCTTCGCCGCATCGTCCGGCAGGCAGAGGATCACGAGATCCACCTCCTCCATCAGCGCCCGCTTGGCGCCGGCGTCCTTGCGCTTGTCCTCGGCAATGCTCTTCAGCGCGACGTCGCCCTGCAGGCGCAGCCGCTCCTGAATACCAAGGCCCGTCGTTCCGGACGCGCCATCGACAAAGATGGTGGGCTTCCTGGTGTCGCCGATCGTGTGCGGGTTGATATCGGTCAGGGTCATGGCGCGTTCCTTTCAAGCGTCGTCGCTTCGTTCGTTGCTGCTGTGTCGGCAATGTCGGTCATGAAGGCCTGCGGGCGCGCCTCGCGCATCAGGCCTGCAATCTCGCGCGCATCCGCGCTGGCCTGGGAAGCCAGCGCGTTGCTGATGGCGGCATAGTCGGTCTCGGATTTGTGCTGGTTCAATTTGAAGCTGCCCTCGATCTCCTCAACCGTCATCACCAGACCCACGATCGCCTTCTTCATGGCGTCCAGCCGCCCGGCCGTCATTTTCGACGACAACCAGGGCTTCTTCGGCAACAGCCAGTTTTCGAACTTGGCGCTGAGCGTCTCGATCTGCTCGGCCAGTTCGTCGTCGGACAGTGCCCGTACCGTGCCTGTCAGGTGCACGGCCTGGTAGAGCCAGGTCGGCACTTGATCGGGCGAGACGTACCAGTCGGGCGACACATAGGCATCCGCGCCGTTCACGGCCAGCAGCCAGGACGAGGTCCCGCCGGCGAGCTTTACCAGCGGATTATGACGGGCAACATGAAACAGCGCGCGCGGCGTCCCGTCATCGGCAAAGCCGAGATAGAACGGCAGCGGTGAGGCAATCGGCTTGGCGCCATCCCACGCGCAGACGAGGCCAAAGCCGCGCGCTTCCGCAAACGCCAGGCTGGCGGCACGGTCGGGCTTGAACGGAGGCGGCGTATACATTTCAAACTCCTGCTTGACGTAGGAGCCGCCAGATCAAACCGCGTGTCTTGAAGGGAAAGAGCCGCGGATCGTATCCGGCGGCAGAGGCGATGATCTTAAACGCAGACAACCGCCCATACCGCGACAATGCGGCGGCGGCGGGCGATGATGCTGGTCGAAGCGTTGATCATGGGCGTGCCTATAGGGCCGCGCGGTTCCACCGTCAAGCCAAAACACCGGGGAAGAACACAACGGCCGCCCCGAAGGGCGGCCTTTTGCTCGATCGTTGGGGCAAGGAAAGCCTAAATCACCGGGTTCCAATGCGCTGGCACCACGCGATACCCACTGCCGTCCTTCTCCACATTCCCAAGGCCCGGGAACGGATAGTGGAAGCCCTGCACCATGAGCTTTTCCGCCACGACCATGTCGTAGGTCTTGCGCCGGGCCTTCTCGGCCATGGCGGCGTCCTGGTCGAAGAAGGCGTGCCAGCCCGGATTGGCGGCGAAGAGATAGGGGATGTTGGTGACATCCGACTGGACGAACACCTTCCCCGAACCCGACGACAATACATAGGAGGTGTGACCCGGGGTGTGGCCGGCGGTTTCCACGGCGAGCAGACCAGGGACAACGTCCTTGCCCCACTCGTACGGTGTCACCTTCTTCTTGAGGCCTGCGTCGAAAACGCGACGGGCATTCGCGAACACACCCTTCATGCGTTCAGTGGTCTGCTTGCCCATCTCGCCGTCGTCCATGAAATATTTCCATTCAGTGGCGGGCACCAACACCTCGGCGTTGGGGAATGCCAACACGTTCTCCGCGGTCAGAAGTCCGTTGATGTGATCACCGTGGAAATGCGAGATCACCACCATGTCGACGGACTTCGGATCGATGCCGGCCGCGGCCATATTGGTTGCGAACTGGCCGACCGCGCCCTTGCTGGAGGCGAAGGCGCCCGGGCCGTTACCGGTGTCGAGAACGATCAGCTTGCCGCCGGAGTTGATGACCAGCGGTCCGAACTGGATGCTGACCTTGTCTTTCGGCATGTGGGCTTTCTCGAGCGCCGCGGCGACCTCCTCCTTCTTCACGTTGGTGATGAAGCTATCGCCGAGCGCAAACGTGTTCACACCGTCGGAAATGACGGTCACCTGCGCGTCCCCCACTTTGTAACGATAGAAGCTCGGCGCCTGTTTGTCGGCCATCGGCGCGGCCGCCTTGGCCGGCATGCTGGGCAACAGAGGCGAAGCAGCGAGAGCCGCGGCTCCGGCGAGTGCGTAACGTCGTGTCAAATCCATGTGATGTCCTCCCAGTGAGACGATGAATGCGGTTCGCGGGATTTTCCGCTTTATCGACGTGTCCGTGTGACGTGTTCTCGGCCCTTGTTGCCGCCGCTTCTACCAGCCCTTCAGTGCTGGCGCGATGACGCCGCGACGGCGCAGGCAGCCCGGTGTTCCCCATCATGAGAGCTAACCCCTGCCCCCGGCGGCTTATTCCGGCAGGGCGAGCTTGCGTCACAACAACCGCCACACCCATTCGATGATGTGCGCGATCACGTCGCCAAACAGCAACAACGCCGCCGACCAGACCAGCGCGGAGACGAAATTGGCGATCTGGAATGGCCAATACGGCATCTCGAAAATGCCGGCTGCGAGCGGCACCGACGCCCGCAGCGGTCCAAAGAACCGCCCGATGAATATGGAGGGCACGCCCCACTTTTTTACAAAGGCCTCGCCGCGCGGCAGGATTTCCGGATAGCGCGACAGCGGCCAGATCTGGGCCACCTGCTCCTTGTATTTGAAGCCGAACCAGTAGGAGACCCAGTCGCCGAGCCCCGCGCCAATGCCGCCGGCGATCCAGATCGGCCAGAAGTTGATGCCGCTGACGCCCATCAGGGCGCCGATCGCGACCAGAGCCCCCCAGGCCGGAACGACCAGTGAGACGAACGCCAGCGATTCGCCGAACGCCAGCAGCAGCACAACCGGTGCTGCCCAGGCCTGATGATCGCGCACGAAATCAGCCAGGGCGCGCGCAAAATCTTGCATCCCTTAAACGCCTTCCCAGCCCCAATCCGGCCATTGAATCAAACCCGCGAGCCCATGGCCTTGGAACAGGTACGCCAGCCCGTTGCGTGACTTCAAGTCACAAAGGCGGACGCGGTGCGTGATTTACCCCCTCTCCCGTGTTCCGCGCCTGACAACAGCACTTATCTCGTGGTACGGCCGGCCCGAGCGGTTGCAGCGTTCGGCCCGGCCGTCACTTTTTAAGCCCATCCGTGGCATAGTCAGACAGATCGATTCGCTGCGCCAGGTTGCGCGCATCACATGAAGAACCATGCCCAAGCCATTGAAAACAGCTGCCAAAACTAAATCCGCCAGCGACTTGTTCGGGGCCGATGAATCAAAGGGCCGCGCCTCGCTGAAGGTCGCCGCCAGGTCCAACAGCGCCGAAGCCGGCTATACCGCGGCCGATATCGAGGTGCTCGAAGGTCTGGAGCCGGTCCGGCGCCGGCCCGGCATGTATATCGGCGGCACCGATGAAAAGGCGCTGCACCATCTGTTCGCCGAAGTCATCGACAACGCCATGGACGAGGCGCTGGCAGGCCATGCCTCCTTCATCGAGGTCGAACTCGGCGCCGACGGCTTTTTGACCGTGACCGACAATGGCCGCGGCATTCCCGTCGATCCGCATCCGAAATTTCCGAAGAAATCCGCGCTCGAAGTCATCATGTGCACGCTGCATTCCGGCGGCAAGTTCGACTCCAAGGTCTATGAGACCTCGGGCGGCCTGCACGGCGTCGGCGTCTCTGTGGTCAACGCCCTCTCCTCGCTCCTCGAGGTCGAGGTCGCACGCGAACAAAAACTCTACAAGATGACCTTCGAGCGTGGTCATCCCAAGGGCAAGCTCCAGGAGCTCGGCAAGATCAACAACCGCCGCGGCACCACCATCCGCTTCAAGCCCGACACCGAGATTTTCGGCGCCAAGGCGGCCTTCAAGCCGCAACGGTTGTTCAAGATGGCGCGCTCGAAGGCCTACCTGTTCGGTGGCGTGAAGATCCGCTGGCGCTGCGATCCTGAATTGCTGCGCGGCCTCGAAGAGGTGCCGGCCGAGGACGAATTCCACTTCCCCGGGGGTTTGAAGGATTATCTGGCCGCCGCGATCCATGCCGACACGCTGGTGCACCCGGATATCTTCTCCGGCAAATCGGGACGCAACGGCGCCCACGGTGCCTGCGAATGGGCGGTGGCCTGGACGGCGGACGCCGACGGCTTCCTCTCCTCCTATTGCAACACCGTGCCGACGCCCGACGGCGGCACCCACGAATCCGGCATGCGCAGCGCGATGTTGCGCGGCCTGAAGGATCACGCCGAGCGCATCGGCCAGGGCAAGCGCGCCGCTCCGATCACCTCGGAAGACGTGATGGTGGGCGCGGCCGTGATGCTCAGCGTGTTCGTGCGCGAGCCGGAATTCCAGGGCCAGACCAAGGACCGCCTCGCCACCGCCGAGGCCCAGAAGATCGTCGAACAGGCGATCAAGGACCCGTTCGACCACTGGCTGTCCGGCAATCCGCAGCAGGCCAACAAGCTGCTGGATTTCGTCGTCGAGCGCGCCGACGAGCGGCTGCGCCGCCGCGCCGAGAAAGAGACCTCGCGCAAGACCGCAGTGAAGAAGCTGCGGCTGCCCGGCAAGCTCGCCGACTGCACCAACACCGCGACCGAAGGCTCCGAGCTGTTCATCGTCGAGGGCGACTCGGCCGGCGGCAGCGCCAAGCAGGCGCGCGACCGCAAGACCCAGGCCGTGCTGCCCTTGCGCGGAAAGATCCTCAACGTCGCCTCCGCCGGCAAGGACAAGCTCACCGCCAACGCCCAGCTCTCCGACCTGATGCAGGCGATCGGCTGCGGCACGCTCGCGCAATACCGTGAAGAAGATTTGCGCTATTCCCGCATCATCATCATGACCGACGCCGACGTCGACGGCGCCCATATCGCCTCGCTGCTGATCACTTTCTTCTACCGGCAGACGCCGCGGCTGATCGACGAGGGCCATCTCTATCTCGCAGTGCCGCCGCTCTACCGGCTCACCCACGGCGCCAAGACGGTCTACGCCCGCGACGACGCCCACAAGGACACGCTGCTCAGAAGCGAATTCAACGCCAATGCCAAGGTCGATGTCGGCCGCTTCAAAGGCCTCGGCGAGATGATGCCGGCGCAGCTCAAGGAAACCACGATGGACCCGGCCAAGCGCACCCTGCTGCGCGTGGTGCTGCTGGCCGACGACCGCGAAGGCACCGCCGATTCGGTCGAGCGGCTGATGGGCACCAAGGCCGAGGCCCGATTCGCCTTCATCACCGACAAGGCGGAGTTTGCCAGCGAGGATCTGCTGGACGTCTGACCTCCGGGGTGATTTCGGCCGACGCCGCGCGATTATCTGGACTACCGGCCGGTTTCGGCGTGTTTCACCCCATGAGGGCACCTGATCGTGCCTATTTTTCAGGCTCTTTCCCGCGGTTCCTTTTCGAGCGGATGTGCTCTCGCCGCAACAGCATTTTAGATGGAACCGCGTATATTCCCGTCACTGGGCTTATGGAATCGGTGCAAGCGCACCATTTGGGCGGTCGGTTACGACGCTTAATTTTGAGGGTTTGGACAATGAAGAAATTGGTGCTCGCTCTGACCGCTATGGCAGCGTTGACTGCCCCGGCTCTCGCGGCTGACATGGCTCCCCGTTATGCCAAGGCTCCGGTCGCGGTTGCCCCGGCCGTAAGCTGGACCGGCTGCTGGATCAGCGGCGGTGGCGGCTATGGCATCTCCCGCACCGACCGTTACTCGCGCGACGGTGCCGCCCCCTTCGGCACCAACGTCCTCGGCGCCACCTCCGGTTCGGATGGCTGGCTGGCAACGGCTGGCGTGGGCTGCGACTACCAGTTCAGCGGCCGCTGGGTTGTCGGCGCTTTCGTCGATGGCACCTACTCCGACATCAAGGGTGACCACGCCTGGCGCGTGTTCGGTCCCGGCGAAACCTTCGTCGGCGAAAACAAGATGGATTGGTCCTGGGCTGTTGGCGGTCGCATCGGTTATCTCGTGAACCCGTCGTTCCTGACCTATTTCAACGCCGGCTACACGCAGGCGCACACCGAAGCCTACAATCTCCGGGAGACCGTCGCGGCGTTCGGCGCAACCGGCCTTCAGGTTCCGGGCCGCACGTTTGACGGCTTCTTCGTCGGCAGCGGCTTCGAATATCAGCTCGACTTCCTGCCCGGCCTGTTCGTGAAGAGCGAAGGCCGCGCCTCCTGGTATGATCGCGGGGACTCGAGCCTCACCTGCCAATTTGCTGGTACGCGGTGCGCCGGTGCCGGCGTCGCCCCGTTCAACCTAGCCAACGGCGGCAACATCGACTCGCGCAAGTTGACCGTCTACACCGCGAAGACCGAGCTGGTCTATCGCTTCAACTGGGGTGGCCCGGTCGTCGCCAAGTACTGATCTCTGCTAAATCAGCAGCTCAAAAGCCCCGGCATCGTCCGGGGCTTTTTTGTGCTCAAGACAGCGAACAGGTTAAGGGCAGCTGATCGGTTTCTCCAGGCGTGTGGCCGCTCTGCAACAGCATTTCAGGCGGAACTGCGTATAGTCCTGACACTGGGTTTCGGGAATCGGTGCAAGCGCACCATTTGGGCGGTCGGTTTACGACGCTTAAGATTGAGGGTTTGGACAATGAAGAAATTAGTGCTCGCTCTGACCGCAGTTGCGGCATTCAGCGCCCCGGCTCTCGCAGCCGACATGGCCCCCCGCTATGCCAAGGCTCCGGCTCCGGTGGCGATGGCTCCGAGCTGGACGGGCTTTTACATTTTCGGCGGTGGCGGCGGCGGCGTCTGGGATGCCAACGGAGGCGTCGATGCTACCGCGACCGGTACTTGCATTATTTGCACGAACACCCGGACGGGTGGTGATGGATGGTTCGGCACTGTCGGCGTTGGTTATGACTGGCAAGCGAGCCCATCGTGGGTGTTCGGCGTGTTCGGCGACGGCACGTTTGGCAGCCTCAAGGGCAATATCGGCGATGCGGGCGTGATCGGCGCAGGTTCGATTACCGGGGGTATCGTCGGTACCACCAAGATGGAAACCGCCTGGGCCGTCGGTGCTCGCCTCGGCTATCTCGTCGCCCCGAACGTTCTGTCCTACGTCAACGCCGGTTACACCGGAACGTATTGGACGGGCAGCACGCTGCTGAATTCGGACACCGGTACTGCTTCCGGTCTGCACACCGATCGCTTCAACACCGGTGGCGCGTTCGTCGGCGGCGGCGTCGAGAACAACCTGAACATCTTCGGTATCACCGCGCCGGGCTGGTTCATGAAAACTGAATATCGCGCTGCCTATCTCGACAGCAAGCGTCTCTCGGAACGCCTTGATGGCACCAACGCCCTGTTTGGCCGCGATATCACGTTCAAGCCTTTCGTGCAGACCATCAGCACCTCGCTGGTCTACCGCTTCAACTGGGGTGGCCCGGTCGTCGCCAAGTACTGATCGACATATTGATCTCTGCTAAATCAGCAGCTCAAAAGCCCCGGCATCATCCGGGGCTTTTTTGTGTCTAGTTGCGTGAGGCCGTTGCCGCGCCCACATGCTCCTGGCCCGAGTTGCAGTCTTGAGCTGCTGGTAAGCGCGGCGCAGCCTGCCCCCGATCATCAGTCCCCTGATCATTTCCGCCCTTGCCGAAGCCGCCCGCATTGTATTCGATCGACCGCTACGGTCGGCCTCGGCAATGGTTTCCGGGGACGCCGGTCAAGCCGTTCGAAAGCGGCAGCGGGGAGTATCCATGGCCAGATTGCTCTTGATCGTTGGCTTTCTGGCGCTCGCCGTCGGCCTGCTCTGGATCGGCCAGGGCACCGGCGCGATCACCTGGCCGCAATCGAGCTTCATGATCAACCAGCTGCAATGGGCGGGCTATGGTGCCGTGCTCGGCGCCGTCGGCCTGATCCTGATCTGGCAAGGCAAGAGCTGATCGCGGCCGATAACAACAACGGGACAACAACAATGAAAACAAAACTGTTCGATCTCAGCGGCAAGGTCGCCATCGTCACCGGCGGCAATGGCGGCATCGGCCTCGGCATGGCGCGCGGGTTGGCGGACGCCGGAGCCGCGATTGCGGTTGTCGGGCGCAATGAAGCCAAATCGGTTGCCGCGGCCGCCGAGCTCGCGCGCAACGGCGCCAAGGCGATATCGGTAATCGCAGATGTCACCGACAAGGCGGCGGTCGATGCCATGGCCGCGCGCGTGGCCGGCGAACTCGGCCGGATCGACATCCTCGTCAACAATGCGGGCATCAGCATCCGCAAACCGCCGCATGTGCTCGATCTCGCCGAGTGGAACAGCGTGATCCAGACCAACCTCACCAGCGCCTTCCTGGTCTCGCAGGCGGTCTACCCTGCGATGAAACAAGCCGGCGGCGGCAAGGTCATCAATATCGGTTCGATGATGTCGATCTTCGGCGCCAGCTTCGCGTCGGCTTACGCGGCGAGCAAAGGCGGCATCGTGCAGTTCACGCGCGCCTGCGCGGTGGCCTGGGCCCCGGACAACATCCAGGTCAACGCGGTGCTGCCGGGCTGGATCGACACCGATCTCACCAGGGGCGCCCGCGCGCAGATCGACGGGCTGCACGACAAGGTGCTGGCGCGCACGCCGGCAGCGCGCTGGGGCGTGATCGACGATTTCGCCGGCATTGCGGTGTTTCTGTCTTCGCCCGCGTCCGATTTCACCACCGGCACCGCGATCCCGATCGACGGTGGGTTCTCGGTCATGGGATAGCGCCCGCGTCACGCTGAAGCACTTCCGCAACAAAAAAGGCCCCGGACATGCCGGGGCTTTTTCAGCTGCTGATTGAGCAGAGATCAGTACTTCGCAACGACCGCGCCGCCACCCCAGTTGAAGCGGTAGACCAACTGGCTGCGAACGGTGTGGGTGTATTTCTCGGAGTCGATCGAGACACCAGTCGGCAAGCCCGTTGCAGTGATCCGAATGGGATTGGTCGCAACGTCGAATTCCGAAAATCGGTATTCAGTTTTCCAGAACAGGCCCGGCAGGAAGTTCAGCGCATATTCGTCGCCGGCGCCGATGAACCAGCCCTTGTAGGTGCGCTTGTCCATAAAGAGGCCGGCCGGAACACCGAAGGGGACGAATTCGAGGGTAAAATCAGTTCGGTCGAAGGTCGCTTCGGTATAGCCGACCGAGACATAAGTCAGGAGGTTGGGCAGCGCCAGCCAACCGAGACGGCCGCCGACCGACCATGCCGAACTCATCTTCTCGTCGCCAACGACAACCACACGTTGCGGATTGAGCTTTCCCTTGAGGCTGCTGAAATCGTAATCGCCGAAGGCGCCAACCACAAAGCGCGCGCCTGCCGCGGCCAGCTGGTAGTCGCAGCCGCCTTGCACCGTTCCGAGATAGCCACGCCCCCCCGTGGTCGCCGTCTCGCTGAACCGGGTCCGGGGCGGACCGTCATCGTAAGTGGTGTTTTCCTGGTTCCAAAGCCCGTAGCCGCCACCGCCGCCGACATAGCACCCGGTCCAGTTCACAACTGACGCAGCAGGAGCCTTGACGTAAGCCTTGGCCGGGGCCGATCCGCCCCAGTTGAATCGGTAGACCAGCTCGCTGCGGACCGTGTGGAGGAATTTCTTGGAATCCTCCGCAGTGTTTGACACCCCCGTTGCGGTATTCCGAAGGGGATTGGTCGCCACATCGAATTCCGAGAAGCGGTATTCGTTTTTCCAGAACAGGCCCGGCAGGATATCAAGCGCATATTCGTTGCCGGCGCCGACGAACCAACCCTTGTAGGTTTGCTTATCCTGGAAGCGATTGTCTGAAACGCCAAAGGGCGGGAAATTGAACGTAAAGTCGGTGCGATCGAAAGTCGCCTCGGTATAGCCGGCCGAGAAATAGGTCAGGAGGTTGGGGGTGACCAGCCAGCCGAGACGGCCGCCGACTGCCCAGGCCGAACTCATCTTTTCCTCACCAACCGCGGAGGCACGGCCGGGAGCAAGCGTTCCCTTGAGGCTGGCGAAGTCGTAATCGCCGAACGCGCCGACCACGAAGTTTCCACCCGCCGCCGCAAACTGGTAATCGCAACCGACCTGCACCGTTCCGAAATAACCGCGACCGCCCGTGGTTATGGTATCGGCAATCGGAGTTTGGGGCGGAGCGACGCGCCGGGTCGAGTTTTCCTGGTTCCACATGCCGTAGCCGCCGCCACCGCCGACATAGCAGCCCGTCCAACTCGTCACCGTTACGGCCATTGCTGGCGCCTTCGAATAGGTTCGGGCGGGAAGGTCAGCTGCGAAAGCCGGGGCGGCAAATGCCGCAACCGTGGACAGGGCGAGCGCCAATTTCTTCACTTTGAATAATCCCCTCTATCAGAGTTGGGCAGAGTACATCGACAACCGAAATCCTGACGTGTCCCAGCTGGCACCGGCTTGTCGCCGTGGGCACTGCGAGGGCTACAACGTCGCGAGCCAGGTGGATTGTCTCTTACTGTGGCGGGGCCGCTACAGACTCACCGCGTGATGTCGTAGCCGCAGCCAGCTTGTTCGGTATTCCGCTTTAAGCAGGCAGCGGCTCTCAGTACTTGGCGACGACCGGTCCGGTCGACCACGGATTGAACTTGAAGCTCACCCGCCCCATCACCGAATCGACCTTCGCCGAGACATTACGGAGGTCCACCACGGTGCAGCCGACTACAGCCCGGTTACAATTGTGCTGCTCGCTGTCGAACTCGTAGTGCTTGTAGTCGATGCCGAGAACGAGGTTGTCCAGAACCGCGTATTCGCCACCGACGCCGGCATACCAGCCGCCATGAACGGCGCTGGCCGCCGCGATCGTAAGGTTGGCCGCGGGGAGGTAGACTTGGGTATCGATGTCAGCCCGGGCGTAGCCGCCCTGGCCGTACACCATAAAGCGATTCCAGGCATAGCCGAGCCGGCCGCCGATGTAGCCGATGTCATTGATGCGGCTTTGGCACGACGCCCCACCGCCGTAAATGCAGCCTGGGCCGAGGACACCAGTGCCACGGGTGTTGTTGAAGCCATTGTCCAGGCCGTTCCAGCCGCCTTCGATACCGAGAACAACGTTGCCCCACTGCTTCTGGATTCCGGCAAAGCCGCCGTAAATCAACCGACTCTGGCTATCCGTCCTCCAGAAAGCGCCGGGAACAGCATTGTAGAGAACGCCATCGGTGGCGTCCCATGCGCCGCCGACAGCGCCGCCGATATAGATACCGGACCAGTCATAGGTGATAACCGGAGGTGCAACGGGTGCCTTGGTGTACGGGCGGGCCGCCATGTCGGCGGCGAACGCGCTCACCACGCTGGCGGCAAGGATCGCAGCTGCGAGTACCAGTTTCTTCACTTTGAATAATCCCCTCTATCAGAATTGGGGAGCGTACATCGACAACCGAAATCCTGACGTGTCCTGGTTGGCACCGGGCTTGTCGCTGTGGGCACTGCGAGGGCTACAACGTCGCGAACCAGGCGGATTGTCACTTACTGTGGCGGGGCCGCTACAGACTCACCGCGTGATGTCGTAGCCGCAGCCAGCTTGTTCAGTATTCCGCAGATGCCGGCGACTGGACATGCTCGGGCCGGACGCCGAGCCCGATGAAGCGCGCCGTGATACCCTGCAGCCACGGCACCGCCGTGATCAGGCGCATCACCAGTGGCGCTTTCAGCGGCTGATTGCCGGGCTTCAGCGCGGCGCTGACGATGTTGTCTTGCGCCACGACCTGCATCCGCTGCGTCATCCGCACCGGGAATTCGCGGCGCTGGCGCACCGCATCCAGTTCGTTCTCCGGCGGGCAGCCGTTCACGAGCTTGGCCGCGAGAAGATTGGCGGTCGCGACCGCGTCCTGAACCGCAAGATTGACGCCGACACCACCCATCGGCGACATCGCATGCGCGGCATCGCCGATGCACAGCAAGCCCGGCCGCGTCCAGCGCGGCAGACGGTTGATCGCAACCGTGAGCAGCTTGACATCATCCCAGCTTTTGACGTCGGCAAGGCCGGATTTGAGGATCGGCGCGACCCGCGCGACGTCGTCCAGAAACGCCGGCAGGCCCCTCGCCCTGACGGCGTCGTACTCACCCTTGGCGATGATATAGGCGCATTGCCAGTAATCGCCGCGATCGAACATCACCATCATCCTGCCGGGCTCAACGCGCGCAAACAGGCTTTCGGTTTCATTCGCGCGTTTTCCCGCGCGGAACCACAGCACGTCCATCGGCGCGCCGATTTCCTCGACCGCAAGGCCCGCGCGCTCGCGCACCAGCGAATGGCGGCCGTCGCAGGCGACGGTGAGATCCGCCTCGATGTCGATCATGCCCTCCGGCGTGTTTGCGCGCACGCCCGCGACGCGGCCGCCGTCCTCAATTAGATCGGTCGCTTCGGTGCTCATCATCACCTTGAGCGAGGCAAACCGCTTGCCGCTTTCGCGCAGGAAATTCAGGAAATCCCATTGCGGCATGAAGGCGATGAAGGGGTATTTCACCTTGAGCCGGCTGAGATCGGCGATCCGCACCGATGCGCCGCCGAACAGCCCCTCCATCTTCTGCAGCCGCTGATGCGGCAGCTTCAGAAATCCGTCGATCAATCCGAGTTCGTCCATCACCTGCAGGGTCGAGGGATGCACGGTGTCGCCGCGAAAATCGCGAAAGAAGTCGGCGTGCTTTTCCAGCACCACGACATCGATCCCGGCGCGGCCCAGGAGATATCCGAGCATCATGCCGGCGGGCCCGCCGCCAACGATGCAGCAGCGAACCTTCATCGTGCGCCCCGGGGGCTGCCGCGAAAAACTGCCTGCGTCCATGATCGACCTCCGAGCGGACTGTAGCTCAATCGGACGACGCTGGCTGGATTAGAGCCTTTTCCGTTCCGATGGAATCGGAACGGGGCTCTAGATTCTTGATTTGACGCGTTTTCTCGACGCGAACCGGTATCCACTTCGCTCGAAAACGCTTTAGCGTCGGAAGCTCTTGATCTCGGACACGCTGCCGTCGCGGTAGACCAGCTCGACCGAAACCGACTTGGTCGCCGGCGCAAGCTTGAGGTAGGGCTGCGCCTCGCGCGGGATGACGCTGGGATCCTTCGGGTCGCACGGCGGCATTTTCAGAACCTGGTCGGGCACGGCGCTGTCGATGCCAACGCGCACCTCGCGGATCGCGCAGCGGTACGACATCAGATGGGTGTAATAGACCAGGAGCCCGTTGAATTCACGAAACGACAGCCAGCTGGTCGCGGTCATGTCGAGTACCTTGCGCTGGTCGCGGATCAGCGCCGCCTCGGGATCGAAGCGGATCGGAAACGGCCCCTGCACTTCGCCATTGGTATCGACATAGCGCACCTGGATCGTGGCGGCCGGCGCGTCGGCCGGAAGCTCGATCGACGGGTTCGGCATCCGCTTCCGGGTCCGCGGATCGAGCGTGTCGATGAAGCCGGTCTCGCGGAAATCACCGGCCTCGCCCATCCGCCAGGAAATCCCGAGCGTCGGATCGGCGATCGAGAACACCACGGTCCAGCCGCTATTATGGCGCGAGAACATCGCGATCGGCGCGTTGACGGAATCGTTCGACGGCGCCAGCCGGTGCACCGGCGGCAACGCTGCAACCTTCTGCAATGGCTCCGCAGGCTTGGCGACGGCGACCTCGGGCGCGGCCTTCGCCGTGCCGCTCAGGAATACGTCATCGACCATCTGGTCGAAATAGACCGGGATCTGCTTGTGGCGCACGGTCTCCGCCAGCTCGCTAACCAGCCGCCGCGTGCGTTGCGCGACCTGCACGAGGTTGACGCCGGGCTGCGTCAGTTCCTTGGTAAAGGTTCGGGTGAACACCGAATTGGGATTGGCATCGTCGTTCGACAGGCGGTCCAGCGCAGTCTGCCGCGGTCCCGCTGAAAATATCGAGAACACGCCTTCCGGCAATTGCGTCATCGGCGCGAGGCCGCCGCCACCGGCGACGGCGCGGGTGCCGGAGCGCTCGAACGGATTGTTGCGGCAGGCGTCGAACACCAGAATGGCGGTTCGCGCGCCCTTGTTCTGCAGGCGCTCGATGATGCGGTCCGCGAGGATGGAAGCGTCCCGCACCAGTTCCTCCTGGCCTTCGGTTGCCGCCGGCACGTCGGTCGGCAGCAGGAAGTTCTGGCCGGCGATTTCAAAGCCGTGGCCCGCATAGAAGAAGAACGCGGTGTCGCCCTTGCCGACCGCCTTGTCGAACGCGAGCAGGCTCTGGCTGAAAGCCTGGCGCGTCTGGTTCTCGGCGACCATGACGGTGAAACCGAGTTGCTTCAGCGTATCGCCCATGGTGCGGGCGTCGTTGACGGCCTTCTGCAGCTTCGGCACGTTCCGGTAGTCGTTATTGCCGATCACCAGCGCGACGCGTTTTTCGGCATAAGCGGGGGCAGCGAACGCCAGCAACGAGGCGACAATGCCGAATGCCAGTCCGGAAAGCCGCCCGGCTTTGGACCGCGCCTTGGGCCGTAACCAGCTCGTCATAATCAGTTCCCCGCAATGATGCGCGGCCGCGCGGGACCGCTTTTGTCGTAGTCGATAAAGCCACGCCGGCGGTTCAATGCTGCAGGCAGGACCAGAGCCCCATTTCCGCCACGTAAGTCAGATGCGAGACCGCTACTTCGCCGCCATACCAAGCGCCAGGAGAGTATCCTCCACACGCTTGGCAGCTTCGTTATACACGGGGCTGGCATTCCTGGGATCAAGCCTGATGTTGGCGACCGTGGAGCCGGGCCGCAGTTCCATGGTCTTGGCCAAGGCTGCCTTGGCCTCGTCCGTGCGGCCGGTGCGCTGGTAGGCAATTGCCAGCACCGCATGCGATCGTCCGGTGGCCGGCGTGATCGCAATCGATTTCGTGAGATAGGGGATCGCCTCTTCGTCGCGCTCCATCACCACCAAGGTCAGCCCTGCTCCCAGCAGCCAGGTCCAGCGCGCCGTTCGCGGCGTATCGAATTGTTCGGCTAGTTTGAACGTCGCCAGCGCGTCCTCGAACCGCCCGAGCCGAAGCTGCCCGAGGCCCAGGTTGTAGATCGCGAGCCCGTCCCAGGGATCGAAGGTCAACACCCTGCCGCAGGCCACCAGGCTTTCGATGAACTGGTTTGTCGTGTTGAGGAGGCGGCAATACGCCTCCAGCACGGGGATGTAGGTCGGCTTCGCCCGCAGCGCCTGCTCGAGCATCGACTGCGCGGCGCGTTGAGTCTCGGCAACATCGGCCTTGTTGTACCAGGTCATCTGGATGCCGCGCAGCAAGTGCGCGGCCAACGCGGCGGCAAGATCGACATTGCCGGGATCGGCCGCGATGGCTTTCTCCAGCATGGTTTGCGCAGCCTTGAAACGCTCCGGCGTTGTCTGGTTGATCGAGGCCATCGCCTGCTCGATAACGACTTTGGCGGCGCCGCCAGCCAGTTCGTCGTCGGTCGCGGCCGGGCCGGCATTGATCATCGCATTGATGCGAAGCGCCAGCGGATGGCCGACGCCCGCGGCGAGCCGGATCTGCTGAAGCGTCATGTCCGACTTCTCGATGCCGACCGAAACCGAGTTGCTCCAGCGTACCTCGCCAGTGGCGCCATTGCTCATGCGCGCCTGGATGGTCCAGGCCCCGCCTTCCAACCGTAACTCGCCGCTCACCACGAAGTCGGCCTCCGGCTGCGCGGCGACGGGCTGGGGCACCGCCGAAGCCGTTTGAGATCGCGGCGCCAGCACGCGCAACTTGTCGATCCTCGCCAAGCCGTCGGTGAGCCGGTCGGTCACGTCCCCCGCCATCTCGGCAACCAACTGGCTATCACCGACGCCGACGATCGGCATCATGGCGATGGTCGGAGACTTTCGTGGGAACATGGAATCGGGCGTGAGCACCGGTGCTGCGGCGGCAAGGCTGACGGCCGCGCTGAGGCGGTCAGCCACGCTCGCCGCCAACTCGGCAAGTTTCTGGCCCTCACCCACCCCAACGAGCTGCTCTGCGGCAACGGTGGGGGGTTTTCGCGCGAAGATGAAATCGGGCACGAAGATCGGCGCGCCGACGGCTAGGCCGATGACAGCACCGAGCCCGGCCGCCGTCGCAAGCGCGGCGCGCAAGCCGAAGCGGAGCCGTTTCCGGACGGGCTCTGCCGCGAGCTTGGGTGACGCCGCGGCGACAGGATCGGCGTCGGCCATCGCGACCGGAGGCGGTGCTTGATCAGCCGCGCCAAGGCCGCCCGGCCCGACCGTCACTTGCCCGTCGAACAGGTAGCCGCGGCCGGAAACCAGCTTGATCAATTGGCGCTGGTCGTCGCCAAGCGCGGCGCGGATTTCGCGGACGCATTGGAAAAGGCTGTCGTCGCCCACATGGACGTTCGGCCAAATCGCGTCAATCAGGTCCTGCTTGCTGAGAACGCGCCCGGCGTTGGTCACAAACAGCTGCAGCATGTCGAAGGATTTCGGGCGCAGCCGGATCGCTTCGCCACCGGGCCCGCGGAGCCTGGCGCGTTCCGGGTCAAGTTCAAATCCGGCGAAACAGAGCAACTTATGTCCGCAATCTTCTCAGGGCTGGTCTGCGCACAGCGAATATCAGAGAAATTTCAGAAAGTCACCGCCGTCCCATCAGGACCGGGTTCCTCCGCCGTGGCATGATTCCCGAGTGATTTGTCGCACCGCGGCATATCTTGGGGAGGAGTGCTGGGGGTGGCTATTTCGGCTTTAAGAGGAGCGGCATGTCTGGCGCCGGTCGCCTATGCCCCTGCTGGAGATCAGGGTACCTCTGCCTTTAGATGGTCCACCGATCAGGTCGATCCGAAGGACCGGTTCGACTATTGGCGCGAGGTGCGCTCCAAGGGGCTTTTTGGGGCGACCGCCGAACTCGACCGGGAGCACCGCCCAAAGTTCTCCGGAGAATTCTCGCTTCGAAAGATCGGCTCCGCGGGACTGGTCGGACTGCGCGCCTCGAGCTACCACGTCGAGCGCAGTGCGACCGATATCGCCAACGCACCCAGCGACAGCCTTTGCATCTGCCAGCAGCTTGGCGGCGGCGGCTGGTTCAGGGTCCGCAATGTCGATGACTTCCACGTCGCCGGCGGAACGTTTGCGACGAGCTATTCGGATCTGCCCTACCACACGGTCCCGATCGCCGCTGAAGGCTTCGATCTTCGCATTCTGAAGGTACCGGTGGCCGACATTCTGCTGCCGCTACCCGGCCTGCACGACCTCGTCCCAAAACCGTTTACCGACCGCGCCACCCTCACCCCGCTGCTGGAATCCTGTTTCACCGACCTGACCGAAGCGGATAACGACAGCGATCCGGCGACAACGAAGGCGCTGGTGCAGGCGCTCACGCACCTCACATTGATCGAGCGCGGCGTTGTCCGGCCGACCAGTCGGGTTGCGCAGTACGCGGTTCGGGCCGGCCGCCTGTCCCTGGCGCGGCGATTGATGGCCCGCCACATTGCCGAGCCGCAACTGTCGCCAGCGTTCGTCGCAAGTCAGCTCGCGATCTCGGTTCGTCATCTGCACGTGCTGTTCGAAGAATCCAGCATGAGCTTCTCGCAAACCGTCACCGCGCTGCGCATCGAGCGAAGCCGCCGCCTGTTGCGCGAGGCGCCGGCCATGACCATTGCCGAGATCGCCTTCGCCAGCGGCTTCGACAGCCTCGCAACATTTTATCGCGTGTTTCGCGCGGTTCAGGGCATCACGCCCGGCGATTTCAGGGAAGCGGCGACAAGGAAATAGGGTATGAGCGCGCGACCGGTCGCGCCGCAGCAGGCTCGGCAAGCTCGACGCATTTGACCGCCAAATGACGGTTTGGCCGTTATTTGTGCGAAAACATTAAGCTTTTTCGGCCATTTGGCTGGTTCCCAGATTGACTTTGGCCGTTTCGCGCCTATGTTCCGGCCAACGCGGCCCTGGATCGACACGCGATTCCCCTGGGTTAGCCGCTCGTCAGCGTAAGTCAGAGCCCCCAGCTTTTTAAAGCGCGCCGTTTCGGGGTTGAACGCGACAGCCTTATTACCCTCGATTCCGAACGGCGGTGTCGACTAGAGGCTCAATGTCTTTTTCCCATCTCGGACTTTCCGACAAGGTTCTCGCCGCTGTTGCGGCCACCGGCTACACCACCCCTACGCCCATTCAGGAACAGGCGATCCCCCACGTTCTGGCCCGCCGTGACGTTCTCGGCATCGCCCAGACGGGCACCGGCAAGACCGCTGCCTTCGTCCTGCCCATGCTTACCATGCTGGAAAAGGGCCGCGCCCGGGCACGGATGCCCCGCACCCTGATCCTGGAGCCGACCCGCGAACTTGCGGCCCAGGTTAAAGAGAATTTCGACAAATACGGCATTGGCCAGAAACTCAATGTCGCCCTGCTAATCGGCGGCGTCTCGTTCGGCGATCAGGACACCAAATTGACCCGCGGCGTCGACGTCTTGATCGCGACCCCGGGCCGGCTGCTCGACCATACCGAGCGCGGCGGGCTGCTGCTCACCGGCGTCGAACTCCTGGTCATCGACGAAGCCGACCGCATGCTGGACATGGGCTTCATTCCCGACATCGAACGGGTCTGCAAGCTGGTCCCGTTCACGCGACAGACCCTGTTCTTTACCGCGACGATGCCGCCCGAAATCAGCCGTATCAGCGAAGCCTTCCTGCACAATCCCGAACGTATCGAAGTCTCCAAGCCTGCGACCACGGCGGTGGGCGTATCTCAGTTCCAGGTCGCCTGCGGGCGCGAGGTGCACGAGAAGCGCGAGATCCTGCGCCGCCTGCTGCGCGACGCCAAGGACCTCCAGAACGCGCTGATCTTCTGCAACCGCAAGCGCGAAGTCGCCGTCGTCTACAAGTCGCTGCAAAAGCACGGCTTCAGTGTCGGTGCCCTGCATGGCGATATGGATCAGTCGGCCCGCACCGCCGCCCTCGACCAATTCCGCTCCGGCGAAATCCCGATACTGGTGGCCTCCGATGTCGCCGCCCGCGGCCTCGATATTCCCACCGTCAGCCACGTATTCAATTTCGACGTGCCGCATCATGCCGACGACTACGTCCACCGCATCGGCCGAACCGGTCGCGCCGGCCGCGCCGGCACCGCGATCTCGATCGTCACATCGCTCGACACCAAATCGCTGGCCGCGATCGAACGGCTGATCGGAAAATCCATTCCCCGTGCGGAAGGCGACTATTCCGTGCGATCGGAAGCGTCAGGGGATATCGACCCGCCGCGCGAGGCGCGCGGCAGAGAAGGCTCTCGCGGAGGCTCCCGCCACGGTGCGAAAGAAGGCTCCAGGGAAAGCGTCAAGGAAGGTTCGAGAGAAGGTTCGCGTGGCGGACGCAAGCCGCGACGTGAGCGCGAGCCGCGCAACGGTGAGCGCGAACCGCGCCACGCCAAGGGAGGCGAGCGCAACTCCGGCCCGCAGCCGCAGGCAGCGACCGAAGCGTTCACGCCGCCAACGCCGGCACCGGCCTCCCGCGTACCCTCGATCGGCCGGGCCGAGCCGCGGCGCGCCCAGCGCGAGGTCGAATCCGAGCCTGCCGATCACTCGCATCTTCCGGCGTTTTTGCTGCGTCCCGTGCGCGCCCGCGTTTAACGCTTTCAACGCCGTCCACGCGGTGAACAGGGTACACCCCTGTTTACCGGGCGTTCATTCTCCTCCCTTAACTTCACGGCGATAATTTTAGTTATTGCCTGCTGGGCGGCGCGAAGCGTTGCTCGCTATTAGGGACGGATCAGTGGTGAAACTGCTGGACGAACACGAACGCACGCTGGCCTTCGCCGAAGTCGCGATGGGCCAGATCAAATCGCTTCGGCAGACCGCCGTACCCCGCAATTATGAAATCTGGTACGTCTACGCCACCGGTTACAACGCCCCGCTCAACAAGATCATCAACGAGACGCTGGCACGCAACGGCAGGCTGAGCGAAGCCGACCTCGAACAGATCTACGAAACGTACCTCTCCCACATCAAAACCTCCGACCGCATCGACAAGGTCGGCGCGCGCGTGATCGGCGAGATCGACGACGTGATGACGCTGATCACCGAGGCGCTGGGCATGTCGGCGAGCTACGACGCCAGCCTGAGCGGCGCCAGTCAGAAACTGTCGACCGCGCAGAGCCCCGACCAGGTCAAGGCGGTGATCGAACAGCTGGTGAAATCCACCCGCGAGATGCGTGACACCAACAAGGCGCTGGAGAACCGGCTGTCGCTGTCCAAGAACGAGATCAGCAATCTCCAGCACAGCCTGGAAGCCATCCGCGCCGAGAGCCTGACCGATCCGCTCACCGGCCTCGGCAACCGCAAATATTTCGACCGCTCGATCGAAATGGCCGTGCAGGCGGCGCAGGCCAACGGCGAGCCGTTGTCGTTAATGATGTTCGATATCGATCATTTCAAATCGTTCAACGATTCCTACGGCCACCTCACCGGCGATCAGGTGCTGCGTCTCGTCGGCATGTCCTTGAAGCAGACCATCAAGGGACAGGACATCACCGCGCGTTATGGCGGCGAGGAA
The DNA here is from genome assembly GCF_018130185.1 of Bradyrhizobium sp. AUGA SZCCT0182. Taxonomy (NCBI): domain Bacteria; kingdom Pseudomonadati; phylum Pseudomonadota; class Alphaproteobacteria; order Hyphomicrobiales; family Nitrobacteraceae; genus Bradyrhizobium; species Bradyrhizobium sp. AUGA SZCCT0182. The sequence continues at coordinate 42,924 of NZ_JAFCLY010000023.1, forward strand.
TTCGCGGTCGTGCTGCCCAACACCGCGCTGCGCCAGGCGCTGACGGTTGCCGATCACATCCGCCGCGCCGTGATGGCGAAGGAATTGAAGAAGAAATCCACCGGCGAAATCCTCGGCCGCGTCACCATCTCGGTCGGCGTGTCGATGCTGAAAGCGGGCGACGACACGGATTCGCTGATCGAACGCGCCGATGCCTGCCTCTACGCCGCCAAACGCAACGGCCGCAACCGCGTGATCTGCGAAGTCGACCCCGAATACGCCGCCGACCAGCGCAGCCAGGTGGCCTGACGTTCAGCCCTTCTTGGTGAGCCCGTAGGTTGGGCAAAGGCGTTTTTACGCCGTGCCCAACAACGTCCGTTCCTTATCTGGATTGTTGGGCACGCTTCGCTTTGCCCACCCTACGAGTTGCCGGTTTCTTCTTGGCCGCCGGCTTTTTCACCACAGCTTTCTTTGCAACTTTCTTCGCGGCCTTGCGCGCCTTCGGACGCTTGCGCAACGCCGCGCGCTGCGCGGCAGCCAGCGCCGCCCTCGCCCAATTGCTCAGCTCCTCTGAATCGTCGAACAGCCGCGCCGGCAATTGCCAATACGAATTCACGGTCACGGTTTTGGTGCGGGTTTGATACGAAAACGGCTGCGATCCCTCCGCCTCGAACAGCGGTATCGTCGTCTCATCTGCCCGGAAATACAGCCCGGCGCGCAGCGCGAGTGCGAAGTTGGTGCCGTCAGCGGAAATGCCGAAGCCGGAAAACATCCGGCGGATCGTCACCGGACCGAAATCAGAAAACAGGTCGATCAGGAAATCGCGATCCATCTCAGTCGTCCCGGCCTAGTGCGCAATTGCGCATCAGGCGCCGGGACCCATACGCCGCGGCCCGTGTTGTTGTAAAAGGAAGATAACGACTAGCGCGCAAACCAACTGCCGCCGGTGGTTATTGGCCCCCCGATGCGCAATTGCGAATCTGAGCTCAAGCCCGGGGCGACGATCAGATCTTCGCAGCCGTCAGCTGCACCGACTCGCCGCAACCACAGGCGGAGACCTGGTTCGGGTTGTTGAAGATGAACTGGGCCTGCATCTTGTCGGCCTTGTAGTCCATTTCGGTGCCGAGCAGGAACAACACGGCCTTGGGATCGACCAGGATCTTGACGCCGCGGTCTTCGACCACCTCGTCGGTGGGACGGACGTCATGGGCGTATTCGACCGTGTAGGATTGCCCGGCGCAGCCGCCATTCTTGATGCCGACGCGCAGGCCCACGATTTCGGAATCGGCGCGCTTGGTCAGCTCGGTAATGCGCTGCGCGGCCGCCTCGGTCAATTTCATGACCTGCGGGCGCGGCCGCGGCTTCGGCTTGGATGCGGGTGCTGTGGGCGTCATGTCATTCATGTGGTCAATCCCAGCGGCAAATCAATGCCGGTTATTTTCCCGTAAAACTGTTAACGCGCATCACCACATGTTGAGCACGAGGCGGGCCTCGTCGGACATGCGATCCGGCGTCCAGGCCGGCTCCCACACCAGATTGACATTGACGACGCCGACGCCGGGAACGCTGGCGACGGCGTTCTCCACCATGGTCGGCAGTTCGCCCGCCGCCGGGCAGTTCGGCGTGGTCAGCGTCATCATCACATCGACGCTGCGGTCGTCCTTGAAATCGACCTTGTAGATCAGGCCGAGTTCGTAGATGTCGGCCGGAATTTCCGGGTCGAACACCGTTTTCAGCGCCGCCACGATCTCGCCGCCGAGACGCTCGGTCTCCTCCGGCGGCAGCGCCGACTGGGTTTCCATATTGGCTTTGACTTCGTTGGCGGTTTTGACTTCGGCTGTGTCGGTCATGAAAACAAATCCTGCGCCTTGATCAGCGCCTGCACCAGATGGTCGACTTCTTCACGGGTATTATACATCCCAAATGACGCTCGGCAGGTGGCTGTGACATTGAACCGCTCTAAAAGCGGCATCACGCAATGGGTGCCGGCGCGCACCGCGATGCCCTGGCGGTCGATCACGGTCGCGATATCGTGGGCATGCGCGCCCTTCATCTCGAACGAGATCACCGGTCCCTTGCCGCGCGCGGTGCCGATCAGGCGCAGCGAATTGATTTCGCGCAGGCGATCCTGGGCGTAGGTCACGAGGTCGTGCTCATGGGCGAGGATGCGCTCCTTGCCGATCGAATTGACGTAGTCGATCGCCGCCCCCAGCCCGATCGATTCCACGATCGCGGGCGTGCCGGCCTCGAATTTATGCGGGGGATCGCCATAGGTGACCCAGTCCCGGGCGACTTCGCGGATCATCTCGCCGCCGCCGTTGAAGGGGCGCATCGCGACCAGATGCTCGTGCTTGGCATAGAGCACGCCGATGCCGGTCGGGCCGTACAGCTTGTGACCGGTGAAGACGTAGAAGTCCGCGTCGATGTCCTGCACGTCGATCGTCATGTGGACGGCGGCCTGGCTGCCGTCGATCAGCACCGGAATGCCGCGGGCGTGCGCCAGCCTCACGACGTCCTTGACCGGCACGATGGTGCCGAGTGCGTTCGACATCTGCGTGACCGCGACCAGTTTGGTACGGTCCGTCAAAAGCTTTTCGAATTCCTCGATCAGGAAATTGCCTTCGTCGTCGACCGGCGCCCATTTGATGACCGCGCCGTGACGCTCCCGAAGGAAATGCCAGGGCACGATGTTGGAATGGTGCTCCATGATCGAGATGATGATCTCGTCGCCGTCCCTGATGTTCGGCTCACCCCAGGACGACGCCACGAGGTTGATCGCCTCGGTGGCATTGCGGGTGAAGATGATCTCTTCAGTGCGTCCGGCGTTAAGGAATTTTGCCACCTTGGCGCGGCCGCCTTCATAGGCTTCGGTCGCGGCGTTGGCGAGATAGTGCAGCCCGCGATGCACGTTGGCGTATTCGCTTTTGTAGGCTTCCGTCATGCGATCGAGCACGGCGGTGGGCTTCTGGGCGGAAGCGGCGTTGTCGAGATAGACCAGCGGCTTGCCATAGACCTTCATCGCCAGCGCCGGAAAATCCTCCCGCACCCGCGCCACGTCATAGGCGCCATTTTTCACCGCCGGATGCATGGTCAACCCCTCGCCTCCAGCCAGCGCTGCGCCGCTGCGATCGCAAGCTCGCGCAGGCCGTCATTCACAATCGATTCAATCGCCTCGCCGACGAAGGCCTGGATCAGCAGCGCCTGGGCTTCCTTCTCGGAAAGGCCGCGTGCGCGTAGGTAAAACAGCAGGCTCTCGTCGAGCGCGCCGGTGGTGGCGCCATGGCCGCAGGTGACGTCGTCGGCAAAGATCTCGAGCTCCGGCTTGTTGTCGGCCTCGGCTTCGTCGGACAGCAGCAGCGCCCGCGTCATCATCTTGGCGTCGGTCTTCTGGGCATGCGGACGCACGATGATGCGGCCCTGGAATACCGAATGGGCGCGGTCATCGACGACGGCCCGGAAGATTTCGCGGCTGTCGCAGTGCGGCACCGCGTGGTCCATGAACAGCGTGGTGTCGGCGTGCTGCTTGCCGTTGAGCAGATTGACGCCGTTGGTCTCGACCCTGGAGCCCTCGCCGGCAAACACGATGGTGGCCTGGTAGCGGCTGACGCCGGCGCCCGACATCATGCCAAAGGTGTTGAAATGCGCGTGCGCGCCCAGGCTCACCACACCCGAGGAAATATTGAAGGCGTCGCGACCGTCTTCGTTGAGGCGGACATGGTCGAGGCGTGAATTATTGCCGATCGAAATGATCAGGGAATCGTGGACCTGATAGGCCTTGGCGCCCTCGGCCGCGATATAGCTTTCGACCAGGGTCGCACCGGCATCCTTGCCGAGCCTCAGCAGCGAGCGCGTGAACATCGCCGCCGGCACGGTACCGCTGGCGATATGGACGATGTGCAGCGGCTGCGTCAGCACGACGCCGTCGGCGATGTCGATCACCACGCCGTCGGTCATCATCGCGCTGTTCAGCGCCACCATGGGATTGGCATTGTCAGGCGTGAACAACAGCGCCTGCAGCGCGACGTCGCCGGTTTCCAGCACCTCCCGCACGGTGCGGATGCCGAGACCCTTCTCAAGACCGCCAAGTTCGGAAAGCTTTGGCGCAAACACGCCGTCGACCAGCACCAGCCGGCGGACGCCTTCGATGGCGTGCAGCTTGGCGGCGCTGGCTGCTCGCGAAAATTCCGCCGCATCCGGCGCGGGCGCCAGCGGCAGCACCTCGCGCATCAGCGCGCGCAAATCGGTGTATTTCCAGTCCTCGATCCGGCGATGCGGCAGGCCCGCTTGCGCATAGGCAGCGAAAGCCGCCTCGCGCGCCGCGGCGACCTTGCCGGTGCCGGGAAGCCGGTCGCGCGCGATCGCAAAGCTGTCGCTCAGCGCGCTCCCGGTCTCGTTTTTTACCAAAGCCACATTCATCACAAAATCCGTATCCCGCCTCAGGCTGCGTCTTCGAACTGGGCGTAGCCGGAAGCCTCGAGCTCCAGCGCCAGTTCCTTGCCGCCGCTTTTGACGACGCGGCCCTTGGACATCACGTGCACGAAATCAGGCACGATGTAGTTGAGCAGCCGCTGGTAGTGGGTGATGACGACCATGGCCCTGCCCTGCGAACGCAGCGCGTTGACGCCGTCGGCTGCGACGCGCAGGGCGTCGATGTCGAGGCCGGAATCCATTTCGTCGAGGATGCAGACGGCCGGCTCGAACAGCGCCATCTGCAGAATCTCGTTGCGCTTCTTCTCGCCGCCGGAAAACCCGACATTGACGCCGCGCTTGAGCATGTCGCGCGGAATGTTCAGGCTGGCCGCCGCGGCATAGGCCTTCTTCAGGAATTCCGGCGTCGTCAGCTGGCTCTCGCCGCGCGCCTTGCGTTGCGCGTTCAGCGCCACGTGCAGGAAGTTCATGGTGGCGACGCCGGGAATTTCCACCGGATACTGGAACGCCAGGAACACGCCCTTGGCGGCGCGCTCATCCGGCGACATCTCCAGGAGGTCCTCGCCCCTAAACAGGATTTCGCCGCCGGTGACTTCATAGCCGGGCTTGCCGGCGATGACGTGCGACAGCGTCGATTTGCCGGAGCCGTTCGGCCCCATGATCGCATGCACCTCGCCCGGATTTACCGTGAGCGACAGCCCATGGAGGATCTCACGCTCCTCGACACGGACTTTCAGGTCTTTCACTTCAAGTAACGCAGTCATATTCTTTCCTTCTGGCCTAAAACGCCCGAACTAGAACTGGCAAAAAAAGCCAGGCAAAAAACCCCAGAGATCCACCACCTGCAGCCAGTTTGCCGAATTCGGTAGCTTCAACCGATCCCGCCAAACTCCCGATCAACACGGCAAACAATCCGACGATCGCAATCATCAAAAACAACGCGAGCGGCGCAAACCGTATGAAGTAGAAGATGTTTCGAACCATCCGGATTACCCGACGCTGCCCTCCAGCGAGATCGAGATCAGCTTCTGCGCTTCGACCGCGAACTCCATCGGCAGTTGCTGCAGCACATCCTTCACGAAACCGTTGACCACGAGGCCGACAGCTTCTTCCTGGCTGAGCCCGCGCTGCACGCAGTAGAACAGCACGTCTTCCGAAATCTTCGACGTGGTGGCTTCGTGCTCGAACAGCGCCGAGGAGTTCTTGGCTTCGACATAAGGCACGGTGTGCGCGCCGCATTTATCGCCGATCAGGAGCGAGTCGCAGGCGGTGAAGTTGCGCGCGCCTGTTGCTTTCCTGTGGGCGGTGACGAGGCCACGATAGGTGTTTTGCGAGACGCCGGCGGCGATGCCCTTGGAGATGATCCGGCTCGTCGTGTTCTTGCCGAGATGAATCATCTTGGTGCCGGAATCGACCTGCTGGTGACCGTTCGAGATCGCGATCGAATAGAACTCGCCGCGTGAATTGTCGCCGCGCAGGATGCAGCTCGGATATTTCCAGGTGATCGCAGAACCGGTCTCGACCTGGGTCCACGATATCTTGGAATTATTGCCGCGGCAGTCGCCACGCTTGGTGACGAAATTGTAGATGCCGCCCTTGCCCTCGGAGTTGCCGGGGTACCAGTTCTGCACGGTCGAATATTTGATCTCGGCATCGTCGTGCGTGACGAGTTCGACGACCGCGGCGTGCAACTGGTTCTCGTCGCGTTGCGGCGCGGTGCAGCCTTCGAGATAGCTGACGTAAGAACCCTTGTCGGCGATGATCAGCGTACGCTCGAACTGGCCGGTGTTGCGCTCGTTGATGCGGAAGTAAGTCGACAACTCCATCGGGCAGCGCACGCCCGGCGGCACATAGACGAACGAGCCGTCGGAGAAGACAGCCGAATTCAGCGTCGCGAAATAATTGTCCGAAGTCGGCACGACCGTGCCGAGATACTTCTTTACGAGTTCAGGGTGTTCGCGGATCGCTTCCGAGATCGGCATGAAGATCACGCCGGCCTGCTTCAGCTCCTTCTGGAACGTGGTCGCGACCGAGACCGAATCGAAGACAGCGTCGACCGCGATCTTGCGCTGGCCTTCTGGGCGTACGACGCCTTCCAGCACCTCGACTTCGCGCAAGGGAATACCGAGCTTCTCGTAGGTCTTCAGGATGTCGGGATCGATCTCATCGAGCGAACCGATCGTCTTCTTCGGCTTCGGCGCCGAATAGTAATAGAGATCCTGATAGTCGATCTTGGGATAGTTGACGCGCGCCCATTGCGGCTCGGTCATGGTCAGCCAGCGGCGATAGGCCTCCAGCCGCCACTCCAGCATCCAGGCCGGCTCATTCTTTTTCGCAGAGATGAAGCGGACGGTGTCTTCCGACAGCCCCTTAGGAGCCTTGTCGGACTCGATCAGCGTCTCAAATCCATATCGATATTGGTCAACGTCGATCTGCCTGACGCGATCGACCGTCTCCTGTACGGCAGCCATTCCATCCTCCGCTCGCGGTTTCAAGGACCGCGGTGGATCAATCCGGCGGTTCTAGAGCCTGATCGATCCTGATTGGTTCAGAACCGATTGCTTAGAACCGTTCAACCTGTGTTTCGTCGCTCTTAAGTAAGGTATTGGTGAGCTTTCGCCAAGCCTTGAGGGCCAATTCAATCTCTGTCTGTGATGTAGACCACCCCAGACTGAGCCGCACAGCTCCCTGAGCCAGTTCCCGGCCCTGCCCCATGGCGTCCAGGACATGCGAGGGCTGGACCTTGCCCGATGAGCAGGCGGCGCCCGACGATACCGCAATACCGGCGAGATCGAAGCCAATCACGGCCGTTTCGGCCTTTAGGCCGGGAACGCTGAACAGGGTGGTATTGGGCAACCGCGGGACGCTTTCCGAGAAGACGATCATCCCAGGCGTCTGCTTCAGACCGTCCTCGAGGCGATCTTTGAGCCCCTGCAGGCGTCCCGTATCCACGTCCAGCGCTGCCATCGCCGCCCTGGCAGCGGCGCCAAACGCCGAAATTCCCGCAACGTTCTCGGTACCCGCCCGGCGTCCCAGCTCCTGCCCGCCGCCGCGCAGCAGCGGCTCCAGCCCCAGCACATCCTGGGCCAACACAACAGCGCCGACGCCCTTGGGCCCGCCGATCTTGTGCGCCGAAAGCGTGACGAGATCGGCGTCGATCGAATTGATATTAAAGGGTATTTTGCCGTATGCTTGGATCGCATCGACATGCAGCAGCCCGCCGGCCTCATGGACGATCTGAGATACCTCTGCCACGGGCTGAATGGCACCGGTCTCGTTATTGGCCAGCATCACCGACACCAGCGCGGGAGGGCCGTTCAGCAGCTCGCGCAGATGGTCGAGATCAACAAGGCCCGAGGCCGTGACCTTGATGGTCTTGATCACGTCGGGTGGAAACCGTCCGCCCGACAGCACGGAGGCGTGTTCGATGGCCGACACCAGGAGCCGCTGAACCGGCTGCCCTGCGCCCCGCCGCAAGCCCGGCGTCAGAGCGAGCGCGTTGGCCTCGGTTCCACCTGATGAAAAGACCACATCCTGCGGCCGGGCGCCGACCGCCGCGGCGACCGTGGCGCGGGCGTCCTCGACCAGCCGGCGCGCCTGGCGGCCCTCGGTGTGGACCGAGGACGGGTTGCCGGCTAGCTCCCAGGCCGCCGCCAGCGCCGCCTTGGCTTCCGGGCGAAGCGGCGTGGTCGCGTTCCAGTCGAGATAGATCCGGTCGGGCATGCGCCGTCTTAACACCTTTTGCGAGGCGGCCAATCATTGCGCGGGCTGGCTCCGCGCCCGCACCGGCATGGCCGGTTCGGATGCCATCCGCAATCCGAACAAGGGTCTCAAGATAGTGACGCGCCGAACGATCTCATAGGTCGCCACGCAGGCCGCGATCGTGCCCGAAATGACGATCCCCGCCTCAAGCCAGGCTGGCAGACCCTGTCCGCGCAGTGCATGCGCAATCATGATGATCGCGGTCTGGTGCACGATGTAATACGGGAAGATCGCATCGGTGAGATAGCGCCGCACCGGCGAATCCGCGGTCAACCATCGCCGCGCGAAGCCGAGCAGCGCGACCATGCAAAGCCATTGATAGGATCCGTAGGCCAAGCCGGCCAAGATTTTCAGCGGCATGCCGCCGTACCTGGTCGCCCACACGGCGAGAAAGCACAGAAAGAATACGGCCGCCAGCGACAGCGCCAGCCAGCGCAGACGCTCCATCGCCTCCCAGATGGCCGCAGCGCGGGCCAGCACAAAGCCGAACAGGAAGACGGTCGCGAACAGCGCGTGATTGTACCAGTCGCCGAACAGCGCGTGCGTCGATGGAAAGTGTGGCAGCAGGACCAGACGATAGGCCGCAAGCAGCAGCGGCGGCACGACCAGCAGCAGCACGCCCGATAGCGCCGATGCCAGCCGCCGTTCGATCCAGCCGAGAAGTCCGGGAGCCAGCGCCAGCACGCCGCCCAGCGCCATCGTGTAAACCCACAGATAGGCCACGAACCAGAGATGGTTCCAGGTCGGCAGCAGGATGCAGGGGGTTGGGCAGAATTGCGGCCCGAAAGCGAGGTAATGCCGCTGGTAGAAATCGACGAAGCCGGCCGGATAGCCAACCGCCTCGACGATCTGGTCATAGGCCTGCGGCGGCACGATCACCAGCATGCCGAACACCAGGGGTATCAATAGCCGCGCCGACCGCGACCGCAGCAGCGGCCCCAACTTGTATTTGCCCAGCATGAAGCGGGTCGCCACGCCCGAAACCAGGAACAACAGCGCCAGCCGCCATGGATTGAGCACCAGCATCACCGGTTCCAGCGCAGCGATCCGATGCACGCTCTTGATGTGGAAGCCCCAGGAAACGTAGAGCATGCCGACATGGTAGAAGATCAGCAGGCCGAAGGCTGCGATCCGCACCCAGTCCAGATCGATGCGCCGCTCGGAGCCGGAAGCGGAATCCGGTGGTTGTGATATGGTTTGCTGCCACATGGCTTGATCCCTCAATGCGCGACGAAGTTGGATGACCGACGTCAAAAATGCGCCTGATGGCCGTGGCGTCGAGCCGGTTTGGGATCAAAACCAGCCTGCTTGGGACGAGACGACCCCGCGTGGGACCAGCGGCCTGTTTCGCGGGATAACCGGCGCCGACTGGTTGGTCTACGCCGCAGTCGCGGCGGTCGCGCTAGCGATCGGCAGCGTCAACGCGCTGTCGACCGCGGACGACATCGCCCGGCGCGGCGGCTCGTATAACCTCAAGACGCCGCTGCTCTGGGAGATGACCAGCATTGCCGTCATCATCCTGCTGGCGCCGGCCCTGTTCGCCGCGGTCAGGCGAATCCGCCGGGAACCTCGCCGGCTGGTCCGTATCGCGCTGGTGATCGCGGCAATCATCGTCTTCTCCGCCGTACACATCACCGGGATGGTGGCCTTGCGTAAACTCGTGCTGTGGCTGCTCGGCGGCAGCTATGATTTCCACCTCTCGCTTGCGACCTTGCTCTATGAGGCCCGCAAGGACGCGGTCACCTGCCTGTTGATCGGTGGCGGCATGTGGCTGATCGACAGCCGCCGCGAGGTCGGGGCGGTTGCGACGGCGGCCCCCGCCACGGCAGCGGAAGCGCTGCCGCATATGGTCTGGCTGCGCGACGGCACCACCCGTATCCGCATCGAACCCAAAGAGATTATCTGGATCAGTTCGGCCGGGAACTATGTCGAATACAGCCTCGCCGATGGTCGCAGCCATCTGGTCCGCGGAACGCTGGCAGCGGCCGAGGCTGAGCTTGCGCGATTCAAACTGGCGCGCGTCCACCGCACCCGGCTCGCCAATCTCGACCGGGTGACCGCCGTGGCGTTGAAGCCATCGGGAGATTTCGAGCTTACCTTCGACACCGGCCAGACCGCTGTGGGCAGCCGGCGCTACCGCAACGCCATCGCCTCGCTTGAGACGAAAACAGATCTGCTAAATCCTTCAAATACTTATCCCGGGCGCTGAATTCGCATTGGCGCGGCCCTGGGTGCATAAAGTCCTTGCTTTTTGCCCCTCGCGTCATGTTAGAACGCGGCCACAAGTTCACCGAGCGCTGTCCGCGCATCGCCCCAACGACGTCCGATCATCGTTTCTGCCGGATCACGTCCGTTGCCAAGGAAGACTTCCAAGGATCATCAATGCCTGAAGTTATTTTCACCGGTCCTGCGGGCCGCCTCGAAGGCCGTTACCATCCGGCGAAGCAGAAGAACGCGCCGATCGCGATGATCCTGCATCCGCATCCGCAGTTTCACGGCACGATGAACCACCAGATCGTCTACCAGTGCTACTACGCGTTCGCGCATCGCGGCTTTTCGGTCCTGCGATTCAATTTCCGCGGCGTCGGCCGCAGCCAGGGCTCGTTCGATCACGGCACCGGCGAGTTGTCGGATGCGGCTTCCGCGCTCGACTGGGCGCAGACCATCAATCCCGAAGCGCGCGCCTGCTGGGTTGCCGGCTTTTCGTTCGGCGCCTGGATCGGCATGCAGCTTCTGATGCGCCGGCCGGAGGTCGAAGGTTTTATTTCGATCGCACCGCCCGCCAATCTCTATGATTTCTCGTTCCTTGCGCCCTGCCCGTCGTCGGGCCTGATCGTGCATGGCGAGAAGGATGCGGTGGTGCCGCCGAAGGACGTCAACACGCTGGTCGAGAAGCTCAAGACCCAAAAGGGCATCGTGATCGACCAGCAGATCATTCCCGGCGCCAACCATTTCTTCGACGGCAAATTGCAGCCGCTGATGGAGACGGTGACCGGCTATCTCGACATGCGGCTCGCCAACGTCCGGTAAACGAGGCGGCGCGCGATGACCGCCTTCGTCGCTCCCCTTCGTGCCGTCAATGTCGGCGGCACCGGCAAGCTACCGATGACCGAGCTGAAAGCAATGTGCGAGGCGCTCGGCTTCGAGGGCGTCCGCACCTACATCGCCAGCGGCAATGTGGTGTTCACCAGCCGCAAATCCGAACCCGCCGTGAAGAAGGCGCTGGAAGCGCGACTTGAAGCCTATGCCGGCAAGGCTGTCGGCGTGATGGTGCGCACCGCCGCCGAGATGCAGGCCGTCTTGAACAACAATCCGTTTCCAAAGGCGCCGGGCAATCGGACGCTCGCGATCTTTCTCGACGCCAAGCCGCCGGCGGATACGCTTGCCGCTGTCAGACACCGCAAGGACGATGAAATCGGACTGGGCGCGCGCGAGATCTATGTCCATTACGGCGACGGCATCGGGCAATCGAAACTGGTGATCCCTGCCGCAAAAGCGGGAACGGCGCGCAACACGAATACGATTGCGGCGCTGGCGAAGATGGCGAGCGATTTGTAACCGCTTACGCCGGCGCCATCTTCAACGCGACGATGCCGGTCATGACCAGCACGATGCCGGCGATCTTCACCGGGTTGAGCGCCTCGCCGAACAGCAGCACGCCCATGGTCAGGGTCCCGACCGCGCCGATGCCGGTCCACACCGTGTAGGCGACGCCAATCTCCAGCACCTGCAGCGCACGCCCGAGCAAAAACACGAACGCCGCCAGCAGCACCAGCGAGACGATGCTCCAGCCCAGCCGCGTATAACCCTCGGCGTATTTCATCGAGATCGCCCAGCCGACATCGAGCAGCCCGGCCGTCACCAGCGCGATCCAGGCGACCGGCGGCGACATGGTTATGCCGCCAGTTTCAGCATGTGCGCGTTATGGCGAACCAGAAACGCGTGCAGCAATTGCGGATAGTCGGCGCCGACGGCGTTGCGGACACTTTCCCGCGTTGCCAGCGCCATCCGCCATGCGCGCACCTTCGGCGTCTGTGCGAAGATCGAGAGGTCGATCAACTCGTCGAACACATCGAAGTACCGGAAAATCGGCGCGAACACGGCATCCACGAGACTGAATTTTTCGCCGGCAAAGAATGGACCCGAACCCAGCGCCTCCTCGACGCGCGCAAATTTCGCGGCCACCGCGACGCGTTTGGCTTCAAACACCGCGGCATCGCCGGTGGTTTCGAGGCCCCACAGCTCGCTTAAAATAGTCGAGCCGAATTCCATCCAGGCCCGGTGCTGCGCCCGCTGCAATGGATCCTGCGAGTGCAGTTTTGCGCCCGCTTGCGTCTCCTCGATGTACTCGCAGATCACGTTGCTCTCGAACAGCGCCACCTCGCCCGCATCGCTGCGCACGATCAGCACCGGCACCTTGCCGAGCGGCGAAAGCTTCAGGAACCAGTCCGGCTTGTTGGCGAGGTCGATGTCGACGCGCTCGAACGGGACGCCCTTCTCGTTCAGCGCGATCACCGCGCGCTGCACATAGGGACAAAGCTTGTGGCTGATCAAAGTCAGTTTTGCCGTCATGACGACCTCCAAAGAGAACTGAAGGCAAAGCCGAACGGCTCGCTTCATGCACCTGCATCAAATTAGATGCGATTGCATGCAGTCGTCAAGGTCGATGCAATTGCATCAACATATCTTGATCCCGGCCGTTACGGCCGGGCCATGAGCCCCCCGGTCATCGGGATCGGCACCCCGGTGGTGGCCGGATAGCTCAGCGGCAGGCCTTTCAAGCCCCGCGCCGCCAGAAATCCAAAAGCCTGCGCCTCGATCGCATCCGAGGCCCAGCCCAGCCCATCCGCGGCCTCGACGGTTGCCGGCGCCAGCCGGTCGCGCAGCATCCGGAGCATGGTCAGGTTGCGGGCGCCGCCGCCGGCCACGATCCAGCTCTTCGGCACCTTCGGCAGCAGCGGCACGATCCGGGCGATCGACGCGGCCGTGAACGCGGTCAGGGTCGCGGCGCCGTCCACAGGCGACATCCCGTCAACCTTCAACGCGGCAAAGTCATTGCGGTCGAGCGATTTGGGCGGCGGCTTGGCAAAGAACGGCAGCGCCAGCGCGCGGGCGATCCAGGCGTCATCGACCTTGCCTTGCGCGGCGGTCTGGCCCGCGGTGTCGAAGCGCTGGTTCAGGACACGGTACATGTGGTCGTCGAGCAGCGCGTTGCCGGGACCGGTGTCGCAGGCGATCAGCGTATCGGTGCCGTCGATATAGGTGATGTTGGAGACCCCGCCGATATTAACCACAACGATCGGCCCCTCGCGCTCCAGCGACTGGGCCAGCGCGCGGTGATAGACCGGCACAAAGGGCGCGCCCTGCCCGCCGGCGGCGACGTCGGCGGCGCGGAAATCATGCATGACGGGAATGTGGATCGCCTTGGCCAGGGCTGCGGCATCGCCGATCTGTACCGTCAATCGGCGCTCAGGCCGGTGCAGCACGGTCTGGCCGTGAAAGCCGACGATGTCGATGTCCTGGGCGGAGATGCGGTGTTGCGCGGTAAAGGCGGCCACCGCCTCGGCATGGGCCAAAGTGACGGCCTGTTCGGCCTGCCGCAGGACACCCGGCCGCGCATCGCGCTGCGGCAGGTTGACGGCCTCGTACAGCGCCTGGCGCAGCAGGCGGCGCTCCATTTCGCTGTAGGGACGATATCCGGATGGCCCAAAAGCCCGGACTTTCCGGCCATCGGTTTCGATCATGGCGACATCGACCCCGTCGAGCGAGGTGCCGCTCATCAAACCTATTGCCGTCAACATCATAGTAATCGTGCCTTCGCCACGCCCTGCTCGAATCGTCCCGCCGACGACGACCAGCTTGTGCCAAACACGGACATCTTATAATGCCACACCGCACGCGCTTGCGGCAGGCCATTCCGCTATGGTTCCGCAACTCGTTACAATTACCGTGAAAATAGAATGATCAGAGTCGCAGACCAATGACCGCATTTAAATCAGATTTCCTGAACATTTTACAGGAACGCGGCTTTATCCACCAATGTTCCGATTTCGAAGGCCTCGACGCGCTCGCCGCGAAGGGCCAGGCGACCGCCTATGTCGGCTACGATTGTACCGCGCCGTCGCTGCATATCGGCAATTACCTCACCATGATGATGCTGCACTGGCTGCAGCAAAGCGGCAACAAGCCGATCACCCTGATGGGCGGCGGCACCACCATGGTCGGCGATCCCTCCGGCAAGGACGAGTCGCGCGCGATCCGCTCCATCGCGGAAATCGAGGCCAACAAGGCCTCGATCCGCGGCGTGTTCGCCAAAGTGCTGCGCTACGGCAACGGCGCCAGCGACGCCATCATGCTCGACAACGCCGAATGGCTGACCAAGCTGAACTGGATCGAAATGCTGCGCGACATCGGCCGGCATTTCTCGGTCAACCGCATGCTGACGATGGACTCGGTGCGCCTGCGGCTCGAACGCGAGCAGGAGATGAGCTTCATCGAGTTCAATTACATGGTCTGCCAGGCCTATGACTTCGTCGAACTGGCGCGCCGCACCGGCTGCAGGCTGCAGATGGGCGGCTCCGACCAATGGGGCAACATCGTCAACGGCGTCGATCTCGGCCGCCGCATGGGCACGGAACAGTTGTTCGCGCTGACCACGCCGCTGCTCACCACCGCATCGGGCGCCAAGATGGGCAAGACCGCGCAAGGCGCGGTGTGGCTCAACGCCGACGCGTTCTCGCCTTACGATTTCTGGCAATACTGGCGCAACGTCGAGGATGCCGACGTCGTGAAATTCCTAAAGCTGTTCACGATCCTGCCGATGGGCGAGATCAACAAGCTTGCGGCGCTGCAAGGCGGCGAGATCAACGAGGCCAAGAAGGTGCTGGCGACGGAAGCAACCGCGCTGCTGCACGGCCGCGAAGCCGCCAACACCGCCTCCGAAACCGCGCGGCAGACCTTTGAGGAAGGCGCAATCGCGGAAAGCCTGCCGACGGTGGAAATTCCGCGCGGCGAACTTGATGCCGGCATCGGCGTCCTCGCGGCATTCGTCAAAGCCGGCCTCGTCGCATCGAATGGCGAGGCACGCCGCCAGATCAAGGGCGGCGGCCTTCGTGTCAATGATGCTGCCGTGACCGACGAGAAGATGGTCCTGAACGCCGCAAACCTCACGCAGGAAGGCGTTATCAAGCTGTCGATGGGCAAGAAGAAGCACGTCCTGCTCAAGCCTGCATAGGCGTATTCGCTTTACGCGCTTGCTCGGCGGCGCAGAAGCGCGCTCCCTGCCTTCCATGGATCAAAAGACGCCAGGGGGAGACGCGCTGACGACGCCGCCAAGACCGGCGCGCACGGCCCTCAATGTGCTGGCGCTATGCTTTGCGCTGTCGGTGGTCGGCCGCGGCCTCGGCGAGAGTTTTACGGTTTTCCTGAAACCGATCGCGGAGAGTTTCGCCTGGGACCGCGCCGAAGTGGTTTCGGTCTATTCGCTGACCTGGCTCGCGGGCGGACTGATGGCGCCGTTCGTTGGCCGGCTGTTTGACCGCTCCGGGCCGCGCCTCGTCTATTCGCTCGGATTGCTGCTGCTCGGCGGCTCGTTTCTGGTTGCCTCGCGCGCGCAGGCGCTCTGGCAGTTCCAGCTCTCCACGGGATTGTGCGTCGGCATCGGCATCGCGCTGATCGGCGTGGTGCCGAACTCGATCCTGCTCGGCCGCTGGTTCGGACCGCGATTGCCAACCGCGATGGCGATCCTCTATTCGGCGACCGGCGCGGGCATTTTGGTGTTGCTGCCGGCCTCGCAGCTGCTGATCGACCGCATCGGCTGGCGCGATGCCTATCAATGGTTCGGGATCGTGGCGCTGTGTCTGTTGCTGCCGCTGCTGCTGATGCCGTGGCGGCTGTTCGCGACCGGCTCACCGCATGTCGTCAAGAAGACCGACGACGGCTTCGTCGATGACGGCTGGACGCTGAAGAGCGCGATGCTCCACCACGTCTTCTGGGCGCTGTTCTCGACATTCTTTTTCACCGCGGTGGCGATGTACGCCATCACAGCGCAGATCGTGGCGTATCTGATCGACGCCGGCTTCCCTCCCCTGGAAGCGGCCACGGCCTGGGGTTTTTCCGGCGTGGTGCTGCTGTTCGGCATGCTCGGGATTTCGACGCTGGACGGCATCATCGGCCGCAGGCCGTCGGTGCTGTTCAGCTACGGCGTCTCGATCGTCGGCATCATCCTGCTCTGGCTGCTGCAATATTATCCGAACTACTGGCTGCTGACCGGCTTCATCATCTCTTTCGGCAGCATGATCGGTTCGCGTGGGCCGCTGATCACCGCGACTGCGCTGAACATTTTCCGCGGCAAACGGGTCGGCACCATCTTCGGCACGATTTCGATCGGCAGCGGCCTCGGATCAGGGCTGGGCTCGTGGGCCGGCGGCCTGATCCATGATTGGACCCACAGCTACAACGCGCTGTTCGTATTCGCGCTGGTCAACGTGGTGCTGGGATTGATCCCGTTCCTGGTGGTGCCGGCGCTGCGGCGGTGACAATACAATCCAGGGACGGCGCAATTGTCATCACGGGCGCCACCAGCTCCTTCGCCATCGGCCGCCGCCACGAACCAGCCGCACGACGACAAGCAGCAATATCGCGCCGATGGTCGCATTGATGATTGCGCTGATGATTCCGGTTCCGAGATGAATGCCGAGCTGCGGCAAAAGCCAACTTCCGATAAAGGCGCCCACAATCCCGATAAGGAGATCGCCGACGATCCCAAATCCGGTCCCCTGCACGATTTGGCCCGCGAGCCAGCCGGCCACGAGACCGACAAACAAGATGACCAGCAAACTCTCGCCCGACATATGCATATCGTCACCTCAGCGGTTGGCCGCAGGGCCAGCATTGCAGGCTGGTCCGCATCTGTCTGTATAAGATTGATCATGCCCGACCGAACAAAGCCGGCCGGGCAGATCTTTGGTCGTTCGTAGCGCGTGGCTCAGTATCGACCGCCGCCGACACCAATGCTCACGCCGGGCGCATGAATTCCAATACCCGGTTCGCGCTCTTCATAGCCGCGGCGCTCGATATAGCGCTCGCGCGGCGCATAGCCATACGAGTCGCGAGACTCGCGAAGGATGACGCGGCGCTCACCGCGCTCACGCCAGCAACGGCCGTCTTCGTCGCAAACCATGCGTACGTTCTGAATGTGGCTGTCCGATGCGACCGGGCCAATCGAAAGCGGAGCCGCCGAGGCGGCAGTGGCGAACAACGCCGCAGCGCCGGCTGCCAGCGCGAGGGTGAGCGTTTTCATTTTTTCTCCGGGGGTTGATGTGTCAGGGGACCAATAGGCCGGTGGCCCGTTGGTTCCTGCGACATCTTCACGTGTTCTGCCTGGATCGAACGGCGCGAGAGGCAAGAATCTATTCTTTGACTCGGGGCAGGATAGGCAGGTCGAGCAGGAAATGTGCCCCTTTGGGATTTCCGGAGGTGAGCGTCAGGTTGCCTTGAAGCTGCCGCACCATGCCGACGATCACCTTGAACCCCAGACTGGTTTGCGACTGATCAATGTCGAAGCCGTCCGGAAGGCCGACGCCATGGTCGGAAACCTCGACATGAAGATGTTCGTCGATTTCCCGCGCACTGACCTCGATAACGCCACCGCCTTCGGGGTAGGCGTATTTCACCGCGTTTGTAACGAGTTCGTTGATCAGGAGCCCCAATGGAATGGCATGGTCAGCCGAAAGCAGCATTGGGTCGGCATGGCAGTGCAGCGTATGGCCATCCGTCGTACCTTGCAGCTTTTTGCAAAGCTCATTCATGAAGTCTACGAGTTCGACAAAACCGACGTGCGAACTACGCCATAGATGATCATGTACCTGGGCGATGGTGTCGACGCGCAGGCTTGCATCCTCAAGCGCATTTCTGACATCCGGGGATAGAGCCGTACGGGCCTGCACGCGCAGCAACCCGACCACTGAAGTCAGACTGTTCTTGACGCGGTGGCTCATCTCCCGCGTCAGCAGCGCCTGGTGCTCAAGTGCCTCCTGCAGCTTGGCGTCCGCCTGCTGACGTTCGATGGCGACGCCGAGCAGGCCAGCAAAGCCGGCCAGAAAATCGGCGTCCGCCTCGTCAAACTGGCCGGGATCGGCGCTATCGACCTCCAATACGCCGAAGAACGTTTTGCCCTCCCCGCCCTTTTCGATCAGCACGTTGATCGCGCGCCTGACGCCGTGATCCTTCAGGAGCTGGGGTGTCCGGAAACGGGTCTCCACCTCCAGGTGATTCGAGATAACCGTGGCCCCGGTTTGGTAGGCGTATCCGGCCGGCGATCCGAGATCGGCGGTGAGCGAGACGCTATCGATGGTGTCGAGGTCCCAGCCGACGCCGGCGCGCACCCTCAGGTGGTCCTCTTCCGGCACATATTCCAAGACTTTGGCGAATCGTGTCTGAAGCCCGTCGGCGCAAAGCTCGGTGGCCCGCTGCAGGATTTGTCGGTAGTCGCGGGTTTGCATAGCGATGCGGCCGAACTCGCCGAGCAGGGATTGCTGCCGAAGTCGGTATGGAAGCTCGTCCCGATCAGGCGATTCTGCAGGAAACTTGAATAGTTCCTGAACTGCGTCAGACGGCATATGCAATCGCGGACCTCCCGAGCACGGCCTTCGCCAGGGATCAGTTCAGATTTCAGCCAGTGCTTTCAGAGCATTATGGCAGCCCGGCGTTGGTCAGTCTGAGCAAAACAGCTCACTTCAGCGCCCCGGTGCGTGAGCGCCCGCTCCTGCAGCATCACGAATACGTGGGTCATGGTCTGTGGTGTGGACCACCGACAGCACGAAAGGCGGCGTGCGATCACTCACACCTTCCAGGAGGTGCGCATGCTCGATTCTGAAAGCGACCGAAAGCGCGACCTTGAGTGCCTGCGCCTGGCATCGGACCTCATTGAACTCGCATCCATGTCGCTCACCCCGGAATTGAAGGCGCAGTGTCTGCGGATGGCAGCCGAATTGACCGAGCAGGCGAATCAGGGACACGGCAGCTAGTAGCCCGTTTAGGAAAGTTCCCGTCAACATGGCTGCAGAATTGCCCAGCAAATCACCGACCATCGTTCTGATCGTAGAGGACGACACACTGCTGCGGATGTGTGCCGCAGAGATTGTTGAGGAAGCAGGCTTTGCAGTTATTGAAGCTGCTGATGCAGACGCAGCGATGGCCCTGCTGGAATCCCGCTTAGACATTGCGTTGCTGCTCACAGATATCGACATGCCCGGCAGCATGAACGGATTGCAATTGGCCCACGCGGCGCGCAACCGCTGGCCGCCAATCAAAATTCTCGTCGTATCGGGACACGTGCGGCCCTTCGAACTTCCGCAGGACAGCTGCTTTCTCGCAAAGCCTTACCAGACTGCGGCACTGGTCGAGGCGCTGTGTACGCTGGCGCCTCCCTTGGGCCATCCCTATCGGGAACCCAGCAATGTCCACTGAGCTGTTTTGCTCAGACGTGAGCACCATATTCGTGCAAATCTAACCTGCCCAATCTCACAGACTCTACTCTTGTGATGATCGGCCCGAAGCACTCGCATCAACACGCTGCCAAAAGCGATGTCCCAAGCACAAATGGACCATGACCCGCGAAGCAATCAACTGCTCGGCGCCCTGGAGCCGGACAGCCGCAAGAGAATAGATTCCTACCTCGAGCCCATCGATTTCCAGCTCGAAGAAATGGTCTGCGATGCCGGCGGTCTGCTCAAGCACGCCTATTTTCCGCAAGGCTCGGTTCTGTCGCTATTGACCGTTCTGGAAAATGGCGCCGCCATCGAGACTGCCAACATCGGTCGCGAAGGTGCGTTCGGCCTCTTTGCAGCCATGTACAGCCGCGTCTCGTTCAACCGCTGTCTCGTGCAACTCCCAGGTCATACAGTCCGTTGCCCGATCGAGCTATTGCGATATGAATTCAAAAGCAGCGAACACGTGCGCGATCTGTTCGTGAGTTACTCGGAGACCCTGCTTTCACAGGTTCAGCAGACGGTTGCCTGCAATTCCATGCACACGACGGAAGAGCGCATGTGCAGGTGGCTATTGATGATGCACGACCGCGCCGGGGGTGAAGCGCTGCCTTACACACACGAGTTTCTTTCGCATATGCTCGGCGCGAACCGGAAATCCGTAACGCTTGCCGCACAGTCGATGCAGACCGCCGGTCTCATCCATTATCGCCGCGGCACCATCCAGGTACTTGACCGAGCGGGCTTAGAGAAGGCGTCATGCGAATGTTACGCCATCGTCAAGGAGCGCTTCGATGCGTTCCTGACACCGCCTTCGACAGCGGTACCTGGCCATAACAAGGGCCGTACGGCCGGGTGAAGCCCCCGCTAGACCCGATAACGCTCCATAACCTCGCGGTCCGGCTCGTAACCGAGCCCCGGCCCTTCCGGCACCGCGACCGCGCCATCGGCGCCGACATCGATCGCACCGCGCCAAAGGCACGCGGCACGGTTCATATAAAAGAACTCGACGAAGGTCTTGTCGTCACGCAGCGACAGCAACTGCAGCGTCGCCAGAAGGCCCGGACCGAAATAGGGCGAATGCGGCGCGAGCCTGACGCCCATTTGATCGGCCAGATCGACCACCTTCAGATATTCGGTGATGCCGCCGACCTTGGTCACCGAGGGCTGCGCGTAGCTGACCGCGCCCGCATCCATCATCAGGCGAAATTGATTGACGGTGCAGGCATTCTCACCGGCGGCGATATCGAGCCCGCCCTTCGTGCGGGTCTCCGCCAGCGCGGCAAAATCTTCCGGCGGCCATACCGGCTCCTCCAGAAACATCGGCGCGGCCGCCTTGCATTCATGCGCGAAGGCGATGGCTTCCGCCGACGTCATCGGGCAGTTCATATCGACCATCAGCGGGAAGCCGTCGCCGATCGCGCGCCGTGCGGCGAATACGGCTGATACCGTCGTCTCATGAAGCTTGATGGCGGTGTAACCCCGCCGCAGCGCCGTCTCGCATTCGCTGGCGACGAGATCGGGTGTTCCGATCCGCAGCAGGCTGGCATAGGCCGGAATCCGCGCCCGCTTGCGCGCACCCAACAGGCGGTGAAGCGGGACGCCTTGCACGCGGGCCGCGAGATCCCACAACGCGATATCGAGCGCGGAGATCGCGAACATCGTGATGCCGTAGCGGCCGAACAGATGCAGATTGCGCTGGATGCGATCCATGAAGGCGGGAATGTCCGCGGCGTCGGGGACCTCGAGGCCCCGGGCCTGCGGCGCAATCATTTCATCGATGGCGGTGGCGCTGGATCGCGGGCACACATAGCTGAAGGCGTCACCCCAGCCGGTCAGTCCCGCATCGGTCGAGACCTCGACAAGAACGATTTCGAGCGCCGATATCGCCGAGGCGCCCTGTCTGAAGCTCGCCACGCCGGCGTCATAGGGGATGCGGATATGATGCGCACGGACGTTGGTGATCTGCATGACGCCAGCCTCCCGTTTTTTTGAAAGCTAGCGCGGGACGATGCCGATTGGCCAGATCAATCGCTGATGACAGAATCCCTCAACCGTTCACGCCTTAATTATTGGTCGGCGGGAATTCGATCGGGTTGTTCTGCTTGCCGGTGTTGAATTCGAAAATCTTGCGCAGCACGCCGGGCGCCATCGCTGAAATCGGATTGACGCGCAACACCGGCGCTGCCGGCGTGCCGACGACCTCATAGGTGACGCCGATCAGGCCCTCATTGCTGCCGCCGCCGAGGAACAGCCCAAGCACTGGAATCTGGCCGAACATGTTGTTGAGCCCGTACATCGGAACGAAGGTCCCGCTCATGCGCACGGAGTTGCCGATATAATCGAGCGTGCCTTCGATGGTGGCGCCGATGGTCGGACCCTTCACGACGCCGTCCCGGATCGTGAGATGTCCGCTTTGCCGGGTGAATTCCGCGCGCAACGCCGAGAACGACACGCCGTTCTGTACGCCTGCCGGTCCGCCCGCCGCCGCGCGCTCCAGTTCAGGAACGCCTTTGACGGAGAAGTCGCGGATATTGATCAGGCCCTCTTTGGCTGATGGTTCGACCGTCGGCGGTTCCATCGCGAGTGAGAGCTGACCGCCGAAGACCTTCGAGTTGGTATCGGTGAAGCGGAGGAACGCCCCGGCGTCATTGGTCTGCAGAATGATCAGGTCACGCCCCTGCCCCTGCACGCGACCGCGCAAATCGGCGGACACCGGCGAATCGCGCCCGACCTTGCCCGTCATCGCAAACGTCTTGATGACGCCATTGCGCCGGGACATCTTGGCGTCGACGCTGCGCAGCGCCTCGCCATTGTGGCCGGCGACCGCGCCGAGCTTGACGTCGATGTCCAGATCGATGTTCTTGGTCTTCTTGGCGTCGGCTTCCTTGCCCGAGATCGCCGATTTGAGGAAGCCGCGGCCGTCGAACACGTCGCCGCGCATCGTCACCTTCACGACGCCATCGGCATTGCGTTCGGCTTTCAGCGAGGTCTTGTCGCCTTCCGACGGCGAGTAGGTCGGGAAGTTCGCGGTCATCAGCTCGCCATTCGCGTCGACTTCCAGCGAGCCCTTGATCGAGACGCCGCCGCCATCGACGACGATGTCCTGGAACAGCGTCGACTGCTCCTTTTTGACGACGCTGAAGGTCGCCTTGCCGGACCTGCCCGGCACCTTGACCCAACCCGGCAGGATGTTGTCGAGCCGGAGCGAGGTGAGATCGGCCTCGATACCGACGCGGGTGTCGTTTTCGCCGATCTTGCCGATCAACTTGATCGGGATCGCGCCGCTGACGGCCGGACCAAGATCGAGCCCAAGACGCGCGCGGCTGGCGTCATCCAGCGTCGCCGACAGCTTGATGTCGGCGTCGCCTTCGTTCGGCTTGCGATAATCCAGCGACGCCGCCTGGCCGTTGATCTTGACGTCGCCCCTGACCTGATAGCCGTTATTGTTGGCAACGACCTTCAGCGTGTTGGCCTCCAGCTTCTGGTTCATCACCAGCTTGTCGATGGAAACCCCGCCGAGATCGGCGGTCACGGAATAAGTGGTATCGGCCTTGGTCAGCACGCCCTTGACCGGCATGCCGAGCATGACGGTGGCCGTCACATTTCCCTTGCTCGCGTTCGGATCGACGAAGGTGGCGGATACGTCGCTGAGGCGATCGGATGCCAGAATCTCGGCCGCCGCCGGTATGGTGCCGTCGATGCGGAATTTGACCTTTGCCGGCGATGGCTTCGGCGCCATGTCCGGCACCTCGAAGGTGAAATCCGAAATGGTGACCTTACGACCGGCCGGCGTATCCGCGATGCCCTGGCCGATGTTGACGGTGGCGGTGCGGCCCGTCACCCGCGCCTTCAGGTCGGCGTCGCGCACGACCGGCATGTCATCGACCGGGCGCACCGTCACGCCCGTCGCCGTGATATTGACCGCCAGGCCGTCGTCGGGAATCGGCGGGCCCTTGCGCGACAAATTTCGCACCGGCGAATTGACGCCGACCTCGATGCGCTGGAGCGTGCCGCGTTCGATCCGCTCGATCACCCACTCGCGCACTTCCGGCACGATCAGAACCGGCCACATCCGCTTGAGCGCGGAGGCCGACATCGGCGTACCGGCAAAGCCAAGCTGGAGCCGCGCCTCGCCGGAATAATCGACGCTGCCGGTTCCGGCGACGCCGATCTCGCCATTGCTGATATCGGCCTGCGTCAGCAGAAAGCGCTTCCTTTCGGTGTCGAAGCGCATGCCTATCGCGATGCGATTGAAGATCAGCGGCTGTTCGCCCTCATTGCCGGCCAGCACGATGGTGCCGCCGCTCAACCCGGCCTGCCATTCGGTCGTGGTTCCATTCGGCGGCTCGAGATGGCCGAGCAGCGTGACCCGGTTGGCACCGGAAACGATCTTGAACGGGGCGACCAGCACGCGCCGCGCGGAATCCCATTCGACGTTCATTTCCGCCGCATCGATCGCCATCGGATAATCGGGCGTATCGCTGTCGATGATGTGGCCGGCACCGGCGGTAAGCTTGCCGCGGAAATAGGTCGGCAGGCCATCGCGGCCGAGTTCGCCTTTCAGCTCGCCCGACAGCGGCAGGTTTGCGCTGTAGGTGAGATCCTTGACCCGCATCGCCAGCAGAATATTGGCCGTCGGCACCTTGTCGGCACGCAGATCGACCGAGCGCACACCGTTGGTCGGCGGCCCGATCACCGCCCGCAGCGACCATGGTCGGGCGCCCTCCTCGCCCACGCTCAGCGCCACGCCACCGGCGCTCGGCCGGCGAAGGCTCATGCTGATATTGTCGAACGTCCATTTGTTGCCGCGCTGCTGGTCGTCGACGACCAGATTGCCGTTCTTCAAGCCGATTTCGTTGAGATTTTGTCCGTCGAGACCGGTCAGGCTCAGGCTGTCGAGCCAATCGAGGCCGGCCAGCAATCCGTTCTGTGCCGTCTCGGGCGCCGGCGTGCCAGGGGGCGGTGCCGGCCGCGGGAATGTGGGCGCCAAGCCAGCGTCGCGCTTCGAGGCTACGCCGGTCGCCAATGGTTTGGCCGTGTCACCGGCGGATACCGTCACCTGGCCATCCGGTGTGATTCGTACCGCGAGTTCGGCATCGACCAAGTTGAGGCTCTCGGCGCGAAGCCGCCCCATCAACAACGCGGTGCCGGATAATCTCACTTCGGCTTTTGGGGCGCTTGCGACAATCGCCTGGTCGCGATCCCTGACCACGATGTCGCGGATACGCACCGCGATTCGAATTTTGCCGGCGCGCTCGATTTGCGTGCCACCGACCTCGACCGTATTGCCGTGCCCGATATTTTCCTCGATCGCCGCCGCAAGCCAGGGCGTCGCCAGGTCGAGATTGATCGGCCCGGCGCCGAGCCGCCACCAAAGCCCGCCGAAACAGCTGGCAAAGATCACGGCCAGCACCGCAATTACGACCGTCAGGCGCTTGACCCAACGTTCGCCGGTGACCCATCGGTTCAGCGCCGAGACATTGTCGCTGAACCGGTGAAGACGGGAATTGGAACGGGACAATAATCGCCGTGCGCGGTGGCGTGCGGCCTCGTCCTGGTCGGTATCCCAGCCGGCCTCGTCATCCCATTGCGAGATGTGAGCCTCAGCACGCGGATTCGACCCTTGGGGTCCGGAACCCTGGGGTCCAGAACCTTTGAGCCCAGAACCTTGGAGCCCAGGACTTTGGGGCGAACTATTCCTAGCCATTGCCTCTCGGTGCTGGCGCTGAGGTTGATCGTCGCCGCAGGCGCGCCCATCGATCTGTATCGAGCGCTCCTGTGTCGGCATCGCTGCCAATCCTCGATTAATACTGTTACTCGTAGCCAGGCCCAAGGACTCAATCGCCGACTCAATCAAACGGACCTTCAACGAGCGGACGGGTGGTGCGTCGAATTCCTTGTAACCATACTCCGAGGTCATCAAACTTGCCCAGCGGCCGGAGCGAATCCGATAGGCCGGGACAAGACCCGCAATACCCTATTGGTTGATCCGCCGAAAGCGACGAAAGGAAGGCGTATGTCCAAGAAAACGCGCAAGAAATCCTCCAAGGGATCCGCAAAGACACCCGCAAAGGCACCAGCCAAGTCACCCGCGAAGACACCTGCCAAGAAATCCGCCCACAAAACGATCCCGGCGAAGGCAGCCCGCAGTGGCTCGAAAGCTCCAGTCAAAACGCCCGCGGCCAAGACCGGCAAGGTGGTCGCGAAGAAGTCCGGCACGGCAGCCAAGGGCGCCTTGACCAAAGAATCCCACAAGCCCGCGTCGAAATCGTTAAAATCCAAGCCATCGACGGCACCGAAGCCTGATTTGACGCCCATTCCCGAGGCCGCTGCGAAGCCGGACAGCAAACCAGGCTTGGTCTCGGGTCGGGTTGAAGGCGCCAAAGCGCCCAGCTTCCAGCTGCCCCGGGATGGTGGCGACAGCGTATCCCTGGCCGATTACGCCGGGCGGAAACTGGTACTGTTCTTCTACCCCCGCGCCGATACTCCCGGCTGCACGAGGGAGGCAATCGATTTCACTCGCCTCAAGGACGCGTTCGCCGAAAGCGGAACGGCCGTCCTGGGCATCTCCGCCGACACCGTGAAGGCCCAGGAGTCCTTTCGCGACAAGCACCAGCTCTCGATTCCTCTGATTTCGGATGAAAAACACGAGATGCTGGAGGCCTATGGCGCCTGGGGCGAAAAATCCATGTATGGCAGGACTTTCCTCGGGATTCTTCGCACGACCGTTCTGATCGGCAAGGACGGCAAGATCGCCAAAATCTGGCGCAACGTGCGGGTCGATGGCCACGCCGACGAGGTATTGGCCACAGCCCAAGGATTATAGTTTTCCAGGTTCCATTTCCCAAAAATTAACCATGAGTGGGTCAAATCGGCCTCGCAAATTGAGCCGTACGGAACCCCAGTCCGACCGGCGCGGGAGAGCCGATGTCGTACCGTTCCGGTCATCATTCCGAGTACCACCAGCACCATCATCCCCATGACAGCCGGGCGCGACGTCCCGTGGCGCAGGCCGCGGCACTCCCCCCGGCCAATGACGGCTATGCCATTGTCCATGCCGGCAAGCAGGTGCGGTTCGGGCCCGTGGTGTTCTGGATCGTCGTCGGCACGATCATCGTGCTCGGAATGTGGTCGGCGGCGACCGCCACCTATTTCGCCTTTCGCGACGACGTCCTGACCCGGCTGATCGCCCGCCAGGCCGAGATGCAATACGCCTATGAAGACCGCATCGCCGAGCTGCGCGCCAAGGTCGATCGCACCACCAGCCGCCAATTGCTCGACCAGGAACAGTTCGACCAGAAGCTCGACCAGATCATGAAGCGCCAGACCGCGCTGGAATCCCGCGCCACCGCGCTCGGCTCGATTCCGGACAGCACGGCCACCGGATCGATCCGGCCGCCGGCACGCGGCGCCGCCGCCGAGACCCCCGCTTCCGGGACACCGAAGCCCAGCCCGATCAGCGACACCGTGATCTTTGTGGCGCCGCCGGATCGTGAAGCCCGTTTGGAGTCGCGCGCACCGGTCGTGGTCAAGCAGCAAGCCAACCAGTACGCCAAGGTTCAGGGCGTCGACAACGTCCTGGTCCGCCTGCAGACCTCGCTCGACCAGGTTGAGCGGCGCCAGATGGCGGCGCTGAGCTCGGTCGAAGACAGCATGGAATCGCGCGTCCGCCGGATGCGCGGCGTGTTCACCGATCTCGGTCTCGACATGGCGCAACTCGAAGCCGCGACGCCACGTTCGGGCGTCGGCGGCCCCTTCGTTCCGGTGAAGCTTGGGGCCGATGCCGGCCCCTTCGAGCGCCAGCTCAACCGGATCAACGCCACCCGTGCCCAGGTCGAGCGGCTCAACCGCACGCTGGCACTGGTGCCCTATCGCAAACCCGTCGTCGGCGAAGTCGAGTTCACCTCCGGCTTCGGTGTTCGCAGCGATCCCTTCCTCGGTCGGCCGGCGATGCATACCGGCCTCGATTTCCGCGCTGCGACCGGCGATCCCGTGCGCGCGACCGCGAACGGCAAAGTGGCTTCATCGGGATGGATGGGCGGCTATGGCCGCATGGTCGAGATCGACCACGGCAATGGGTTATCGACCCGCTACGGCCATCTGTCGGAGATCCACGTCAGGGTCGGCGACGTCGTCAAGATCGGACAGGTGATCGGTGCGGTCGGCTCGACCGGCCGCTCGACCGGTCCGCATCTGCATTACGAAACACGGATCGACGGCGACGCGGTCGACCCGCAGAAGTTTTTGCGCGCCGGCGTGCGGCTCAGCGCCGGCTAGAAGTGAGCGCGAAGCGCCAACGATCGCCCGCCCCCGACGCCGCAGACAAAAAAGAGCGAAAACAACCCCATGCAAAGTAGAATGGGCAGGGGGTTACGGTATTAAATACCGGTAAGCAGCGCCATTATCGTCGACCACCGCCTCCGCCCATTCCACCGCCGCCAAAGCCCCCGCTTCATGCCAATACTTTGTAGTCCGGTGCAGAAGCGAGAAACCGCGCATACGCATCCGCATCTGGCGGCGTGAACTTCTCCGCCAGCGCGCTGCGCCGGCGTGTTGTTGTCCCGATGTCGGCGAGCAACTCGTCAAAATGCTTGAAATGGTAGGGCGCCACGCACAGCCCGCCATAGACGCCGGCCGCCGGCCGCTCCACGCGCTTGAAGTTGAGCATCAATTCAATGTTGTCGCGCATCTCGGCGGGGCTCGGCTGCTGTGCAAGCTGGCCGTCGGCGTAACGGACCAGCCAGTTTGCCGCCAGATCGGCGCACAGCACCGTGCAGAAGCTGGAGTTGAAGCCGACAAAACCCATGTTCGGCAGGTCCGGGTTGGCGATCAGCCGGTAGAGCCGGTACTGGCCATCGGCGTCCACCAGCCGTTCACGAAGCGCCTGCGGCAGGAACGGCACGCCGAGCTTGTAGCCGATGGCCAGGATGGCGAGGTCGGCTGCAACGCGCTCGCCGCCGGTCATCACGATGCTGTTGCCGTTATAGTGGTCGAAGCTGCCGCGGATGGCCTTGATCCGGCCATCGGCCACCATCGGAAAGAAGTCCGGCGTGGCGATCGGCACCGAGCAATTGACGCCGTCCTCGATGCGCTGCTTCGGAACCATGTCGCACTTCTTCAGCTTGAGCTGCAGCTTCAGCATGCTTTCCAGGCCGCGCCAGTTGGCCCAGATAAACGGTTTCGCCACCGCGTGCTTGAACCGCGACAGCGCCCCGATGCCCCAGCTCTTGAACATCTCCTCCTGCGCGCGGATGTAGAGGATGCGCTTGAAGTTGATCAGGCCGCCGATGAAGTAGGGAATCCGCCACACCGGTTCGCGGTACACCAGCGTGACCTCGCTGGCGCCGGAATTGACCGCGTTGACGGCGATGTCGGTGGCCGATTTCGAGCCCCCCAGCACAACCACCTTCTTGCCCTTGGCGAGGCCGGCATCGTTGTATTGCGAGGAGTGCAGGATGCGCCCGCCCTGCGCCTTGAACGCCTCCTCGCCGCGCAGGCTCAGGGTCTGCGGTTCGTTGAACTGCCCGATGCAAACCGCGACGAAG
Source organism: Bradyrhizobium sp. AUGA SZCCT0182 (assembly GCF_018130185.1). Lineage (NCBI taxonomy): Bacteria > Pseudomonadati > Pseudomonadota > Alphaproteobacteria > Hyphomicrobiales > Nitrobacteraceae > Bradyrhizobium > Bradyrhizobium sp. AUGA SZCCT0182. The sequence goes on from NZ_JAFCLY010000023.1 coordinate 72,130, forward strand.
TCAAAATCCTGCTGGGTTGTGCCGGCGGGGCTGCGAAGGTCGAGCCGCCAGCCCGGCTTGGAGTCCGAGCGGCTATTCATCTGCACCACTTCGGTATTGAAGCGGATCAGGCGATCGAGGCCATGATCGCGGGCGTATTCGGCGAGATAGGCATGGACCTGCGGACCCTTCGGCCATTCCGGATAAGATGCCGGCATGGCCTTGTCGGTGTAGCGGTAGAGCTCCTTCGGGCTTTGGGTCTGCACATCGGGATAGGATCTTGCCGGCTCCCACACGCCGCCGAGATCGCCGCTGCGCTCGACAATGGTGACGCGGTGTCCGCGCGACGAAAACGCCTTGGCCGCAGCCAGTCCGGACACACCGGCGCCGATGATGCAGACCAGCTTTTGCTTGACCATGGATTTGTCTCCGTCGTGAAGGTGAAAGCTCGCGCCGCTATTCGTTGGCCTCCGGCGGCAGGAAGTTCACCTCGTGCTCGGCGGAAACCCGGACCACCTCCGCGGGGTCGGTCAAATTGTGCAGCCGGTTGAACAGCGCTTCGAGCTTCTGCATCGGCGAAACCCAGAACAGCGCACGCGCGGGCTTGTCTGACTTGTTGAAGTAGCCGTGCGGAATGCCGCGCGGCAGACGCACCAGATCGCCGGCCTTCGCCTTCACCCAGACGCCGTCGAGCTTGAGATCGAGTTCGCCTTCCTGCACCAGGATGAATTCGTCCTGGGTCGGATGGATATGGACCGGCACGAACTGGCCGGGGTCGCTGTTGGTCTCGAAGGCGAAGGTGGAATCGGTCACCGCCTTCGGGAAATAGACCTGACCGAGGATATTCCAGGTCACGCCGCCGTAGCCGGTGCCATCAGCGGTGATACCCTTTTCGAGCGCCGTCATGTGCCGCCTCCTGTTGGATAATTTGTCCGTCCGGATCAATCCGTCGTGTTTGCACAGGCTGCGGCGATCCCGCCGGGCCGTCTAGCCGCAAAACGAATCCGCCATCGGCGCCGAAGGATTTCTTTTGGCCGCACAGGCGATGCTGCGGCGCACGATCATCGTGACGCTGTTGTCGCCGGCTGCGCAACGATCGGGCACAATCCGCTGCCAAATCGCCTTTCCAAGCACCCGTCCCGGAGATATTATAGGGTTCAAACAAACCCGAAGGCCGTGTGACGACGATGGGCGCAGCCGTTGCGGAGAAGGTTCGAGACGCCAGACTGGCCGCGTTCAACCGCGTATCGACCGGCGATGTCGATGCCGCTGCCGAGGCGATCGGACGCATCTTCTGCCCCCATCAGTTGACGCCCAATCGCCCGTCGGCGCCGGGTTTCTACGCCCTGCACAATTGCGCCGCCTTCGACGGGTTCTCCATCAACTACGTCGCCTATGGCGGGACAGTAACGATCGATCCCGGCTGCCTCGACCGCTTCTTTCTGCTGCAGATTCCGCTGCACGGATCGGCGCGAATAGGCACCGCGGCCTGCGAGGTTGAGAGCAGCCCGGGCACGCGCGCTTCGCTGCTGTCGCCGACGATCCCGACGCGGATGACATGGGACGGCGATTGCGCCCAGCTGATCCTTCTGGTGGACCGGCGGCTGGTCGAACAGCGGGCCGCAGCGCTTTCGGGAAAGCCGGCCAGCGCGGTCGAGTTTGCGCCGGCGATCGATCTCAACCAGGCCTGCGGGCGCGAACTCCAATCACGGGCCGCCGATCTGGTCGATCTGGCCGAGCATCTCGGACCAGGCCGCCGCCTGGCGCCGCTGGCTGCGGCCGAACTGCGCGAAACCCTGCTCGGCGCCCTCCTCCATGGTCAGCGCCACAGCCGGAGCGAAGCGATGCTGGTGTTCGGCGGCCGCGCCGAAACGCTACCGCGGCCGTTGCGGCAGGTGCGGGATTGCCTGCATGCCCACGCCGCCGAGCCGCTCGATCTGGCCCAGCTCGCCGACATCACCGGCATCGGCATCCGCGCGCTGCAGATCGGCTTCCGCCGCCATTTCGGCACGTCCATTTCACAGATGCTGCTCGATATCAGGCTGGCGCACCTCAATGCCCGGCTGACCAGCGCCCGCCCCGGCGAGAGCATCACGGAGATGGCGTTCGAACTTGGATTTACCCATCTCAGCCGCATGTCGCACGCCTACGGCAAGAAATTCGGCGAGACGCCGTCCTCGACCCTGCGCAGGATGAGCTGAACCCATCCGGGCGCGGGCTTAGAGCTTCGGTTCTGATTGAATCAGAACCGAAGCTCTAGATTCTTGTTTTGACGCGTTTTCTTCACGCGAACCGGCATCCACTTCGCTCGAAAACGCTCTAGTGCCCAACCTCACCCGCGATGATGTCGCCGAACAGCTCCCAGCTTACGCCGTTGAACTTCATCAGCTGCATCTGCTCGATCGGAAAGAAGTCGTTCGGGCCGGTATTGATCTGGATGCCAGGCAAGAGGACATCACTGGTAAAGCCTTTCAGGCTGGCGGCCTGCTTCATCACGTTCTCGCGCGTGAGGTTGTCGCCGCATTGCTTCAGCACCTGGACCATGGTCTGCGCCGTCACATAGCCATAGACGTTGTTGTTGTTGGTCTTGTCGCCGTCCGGAAAATACTTGTCCATGAAGACGGCCCACGCCTTGATGCCGGGATCGTCCTTCCACACGGGATCGGTCGGATCCTTGATGTAGGCCGTCGAGATAATGCCCTTGGCGTTGTCCAATCCGGCCGGCTTGAGCACGGTGGCAACCGACGTCGAGACGTTGCCGAGCAGATAGACCGGCTTCCAGCCGAGTTCCGCGACCTTGCGGATCGCCTGCGCCGCGCCCTTGGGCGCTGCCCACGTCATGAAGATGTCGGCGCCGGAATCTTTCAGCGCCACGATCTGCGAATCGATGGTGGGGTCGGCAACCTCGTATGATTTGTCCGCGATGATCATGTTGGCCTTGGCACCGAGGCCGTCGCGCAATCCCTTCATCTGATCCCGGCCGGCGTCGTCGTTCTGCCAGATCGCGGCGATCTTGCCGTTCGGATAATTCTTCAGGATGTAGGCCGCGTAGATCCGGCCCTCGCTCTGGTAGTTTGGCTGCCAGCCCATGGTCCACGGAAAATTCTGCGGATCGCCAAATTTGGTGGCCCCTGTCGCCACGAAAAGCTGCGGGACTTTCTTTGCGTTCATGTATTTCTGGATCGCCGAGTTCGACGGCGTGCCGAGCGGCTGGAAGACCAGCAAAACCTCGTCACTCTCCACCAGCTTGCGTGCCTGCTCGACGGCCTTGGGTGGACTGTAGGCGTCGTCATAGCTGATGAAACTGACCTTGCGGCCGTTGATGCCGCCTTCGGCGTTGATCTTGTTGAAATAGGCGGCCTGGGCCTTGCCGATGGTGCCGTAGGCGGAGGCCGGGCCGCTATAGGGCATGATGTTGCCGATCTTGATTTCGGTATCGGACGCGCCCGGATCGTATTTCTTCTGCGCGTGGGCTGCGGTCGCGGTCATCGCGCCGATCGCCGTCATGGCAACCAGAGTTCGGATTCGGGCCGTCATCGCTCTCTCCCACGCGTTTATTATTTTGGCAAAGTGTCGCAAGCCGCGCGCGGGCTGGCAAGCGGCCCCTTATTCCGCTGGATGAAACAGCATTGTTGCGCGCCGCCTTTTATGGTTGATGCGTGGCGACACGTTTCCCCTGCAAGGCTTCCTTGGAATTGAACCCGACGACACGCATTGGCCCCCGACATCCGAAGCTCGCCGCAGGCGGATTCCGCGTCGCGCGATGGCTGGCTGCGAAGACGTTTCGCGCGGCCGGCTTTCACCAGCTCGGCTCAAAATTTGCCGATGCGAAGCTAGCGCAGGTGCGCGACAAGCTCGCGCGCGGGGAAACGGTCTATCTCGCCGGTCTCGGCGCACCCGGCACGCACAATTCAGGCGTGGCGCTGGTCGAGGTGACGCAGGCCCATGGCCCCCGCCTGATCCTCAACAACGAGGAAGAACGCTTTTCCGGCAACAAGCACACGACGGAATATCCGCGCGCCTCTGTTGACGCGATGGTTGCAGCCTTGCGCGGCATGGGGCGCGACATCGGCGATATCGACGCCTGGCTTACCAGCTGGGACTACCCGACATTGGCGGGAACGCTGGCACGCTCGGTGCTGGAGGAAGTGCCGCAAAGCCTCAAGCTGCTACGCACCACCGAAGCCGCCGGCTTCGACGGACGGCGTCTCGACCAGATGACGCGCACACCGAAGATCCTTGCCAAGCAATTGGGACTTGCCGAGCGTGTGCCGCTGATCTGCCTGCCGCATCACGACAACCATGCCTGGTTTTCCTTTGCCGCCTCGCCCTTCGCCGACGACGGCGAGCCGGTGGCGGTCGCGGTCCTCGATGGCACCGGCGATCAGGGGTCGATCTCGTTGTATGTGGTCGAGAACGGCAAGATGCGCCGGCTCTACTGCAACGACAGCATGTTCGATTCACTGGGCGCGTTCTACAGCGTGATTTCATCGACGCAGGGCGGCTGGACCTGGCTCTCCAGCGAAGGCCGCTATATGGGCGCGGCCGCTTGGGGCGACATGAACCGCGCGACAAATCCGTATTACGCGCGGCTGCGAAACGTCCTGCACTTCGGCGAGGCCGGCGACGTCAGGCTCAACCGCGCGATGGCCAACTGGTATTGCGACCCGTTTGATCACCCTTACAAGACGGCCCTCACCGACATCCTTGGGCCACCGCTCAAGCCCGAACAGCTCTGGAATCCCGACGCGGTGCTGCGCGTCGAGGATATCCATCACCGTCCCGACACAAAGGATCGCCTCGACAAGGCCGCCGCGACGCAACTGGTGTTCGAGGACGCCATGATCCACGTCGTGGATCACCTGTTGCGCATCACAGGCGCGAGCCGGCTGGTGCTGACCGGCGGCGTGGCGCTGAACGCGATCGGCAACATGCGGCTCCTCGAACATTTCGACGAAGCGTGGTTCGCCGGCGCCCAGCAGCGCAACGCGCGTCTGCATCTGTGGGTGCCGCCGGTGCCCGGAGATCCCGGCGTCACCATCGGCGCGGCGTGGTTGTTCGCGCATCTGGCGGGCGCCCCGCGCGGCGCGCCGATGACGCATGCATTCTATTGTGGCCTGCCGCCGTCAAATGAAGCCATTGCGAGCGCGCTTGAATCCGATGACATCGCCTCGCAACGGATCGGCAATATCTCGACCGCTGATGGACGCGATGCCATCGCCGACCTGATGGCGTTCATGGTCGCGCAGGGCGGCGTGATCGCGCTGTATCAGGGCGCCGCCGAGACCGGGCCGCGCGCGCTCGGCCACCGTTCAATTCTTGCCAACCCCTGCGATCCGCTGGCGCGCGAGCGGCTGAACGAGCGCGTCAAATACCGCGAGGCGATCCGCCCGCTGGCGCCGATGGCAACGCTGGAAGCTGCCCGGGAATTTTTTGAGTTGCTGCCGGGCGCCTCCGATGCCGGCTACAACGCCTACAATTACATGGTGCTGACGGCGCAATCGAAGCCGGGCGCGCGTGAAAAAATTCCGGCGGTGATCCATGCCGACGGCACCGGCCGGATCCAGATCGTCAATGCGGATGACGATCCCCTCACCCATGCTTATCTGAAGGCGCTCGGCCGTCACGTCGGCGTCGAGATATCCGTCAACACGTCCTTCAATGTCGCCGGTCCAATCGCGCAGACGCCGCAGCAGGCCATCGACACGCTGCGCCGCTCCAAGGGGCTCGATGCCGTCGTGCTGGTCGCAGATGACGGCGCGGTTTATGCCGCCTGGCACGGCGGCGAGCGCGACAGCGGGCGATTTTCCGGCTGGTTAGCGCAGTGGAAGAGCCGCCGGTAAGGTTGACAGGTTAGCTTAACCAGCGACTGCGATTGCGTCACGACCGCCGCGCGCTATCGTGCATGCAGTGGACGATTTGATCCGTCCCAACCCCTGTTAACTTCGCCGTCGGGCGATCATATTCCGCCCGGCAGCCTCGTTAAATCGTGAGCGCGCGCCATGCATGTTGAAAGCCAGGAGCGGTTACGAATATTGAGCCTCAGTCCGAAGCCCGCCTGGGCCGAAGTCTGGCACTTGCGGAAGATTTTCATTCCGCGGCGATCCATCACCGGACGGTTGCTGACCGGCCAGGTCTGGCGGCGACACGACGGGCGGCGCTGGATCTACAAGAAATACACCGAACACACCGGCTAAGCGCCATCTATCCGATAACAGCCGGCCGTCGAAACAACCCGAGCACCCTCCCGTCGATCAACAGCAGCGCGCTGCCGATCACCAGCGCGCCCACGATCTCGCGCAGCGAAATCTCCTCGCCCAGCACCAAATAGCCGAGCACGATAGCGGTGACCGGAATCAACAGCGTCACCAGCATGACGTTGGTAGCGCCGGAGCGCCGCAGGATCTGGAAGAACACGATATAGGCTAGCGCCGTCGACAGGACAGCCAGACCGATCACCGCGAACCACGTCGCAACGCCTGGCATCGGCAATTGCCAGGGACGTTCGACGAAGCCGGCGACAACCATCATCATGATGCTCGAGGCCAGCAACTGGAACGTCGCCGTTCCCAGCGGCGGCGAGTTAGACAGCAGCCGTCGCGCCAGCAGCGCCGCCAAACCATAACTGAACGCGCCCGCAAGGCAGAGCAGGATGCCGATGCCCTGCCCGCTCCAAAATCCGTCGCCGTCAAAATTCCAGCCGCGCAGGATCACGACGCCGATCAGCCCCACGACGACGCCGGCGATCCGCCGCGCCTGCAGCTTCTCCTCACCGGCCGCCGCCATCACCACAACGGTAAACAACGGCGTGGTGGCGTTGAGGATTGAGGCCAGCCCGCTCGGGATAGTCGTCTGCCCCGCCACGATCAGCGAGAACGGCAATACGTTGTTGAAGAGCCCGATCGCGAAGAACGGCTTCCAACCTGAACCCCCTTTGGGAAAATCGATCCGGTAGATCCACAGCAAAGGCAGCAGGATGATCGAGGCCAGCGCCACGCGCAGCAGCACCAGTGTCAGCGGCGGCAATTCCCGCAGCACCACGCCGTTGAAGAAGAACGAGCCGCCCCACAGGATCGAAAGCACGCCGAGCAGCGACCAGTCGCGGGCGTCGATCCTGACATCATTAGCGGTCATTGCGGCTCATATCTGCATTTGCTGCAGATCTATTCCGGCTCGGGAGTCATTCCCACCCGATTCCCGAACAGGTGCGCGCTTATTTCGGGCGCGACACGATCTCGATCATCTTGCCTTCGTCGTCGTCGGGCGCGTAGGCCTTGGCGCGGTCGTAGGACTGCACCGCCGCGCGTCCCATGATCGGCGGCGCGGACAGCAGGCTTTCGGCCAACGCGACCGCGTAGGCTGCATCCTTCTGGCGCAATGCCGCGGTGAAGGTCGCACCGGCAAAATTGCGCTCCGCCATCCGCTTGGAATGCCGGATCACCTGCGGGCTTGCGGCGACGCCGGTCTCAATCGCTTCCAGCACCAGCTTCATGTCGAGCCCGGCCTGCTCGGCGATCGCCAGCCCCTCGGCAATGCCGGCGATCTGGATCGCGCCCATCAGATTGTTGATCAGCTTGTAGACGGTGCCGGAACCGACGGCGCCGAAATGACGGATGGTGGTCGAGAGCGGCACCAGATAGGGCCGCGCTAATTCAAGATCGGCGGGATCAGCCCCCACCAACAGCGTCAGCTTGCCCGCGGCCGCCGCGTCCGGCAGGCCGGTCACCGGACTATCGATGTAGATCAGTCCACGCGCGCCCAACACACCCGCCATGTGAAGCGCGTGCTGGTGGGACACCGTGGAGCATTCAATCGCCAGCGCGCCGGCCTTCATATTGGCGGCGGCGCCATCCTTGGTGAGCCATACCTCGCGCGACGCGTTGTCGTCGGCGACCATGGTCACGACGGCATCGGCGTCAATCGCGGCATCCTCCGGCGACGTTGCCCATCGTGCGCCGCGTGCGATCAGATCTTCCGCCTTGGCCTTGCTGCGATTCCACACCGAGACGGTGAATCCCGCGTCGAGATAACGGCCGGCCATGCCGTGGCCCATCCGTCCCAATCCGATGAAAGCAACTCTGGCCATGGGTTAATCCACATCCTCGACCGAGCCCGGTCCGGTGCCGAACGCACGCTGTGCCAGCGTCGCGGCCATGAACTCGTCGAGATCGCCGTCGAGCACGCCCGACGTGTCCGAGGTCTGCACACCGGTGCGCAAATCCTTGACCATCTGATAGGGCTGCAACACGTAGGAGCGGATCTGGTGGCCCCAGCCGATATCGGTCTTGGCGGCCTGATCGGCGGCGGCCTGCTCCTCGCGCTTCTTCAGCTCGATTTCGTAGAGCCGCGCGCGCAACATGTCCCAGGCCTGCGCGCGGTTCTTGTGCTGCGAGCGGCCGGCCTGACAGACCACGGCGACGCCGGTCGGAATATGCGTCAGCCGCACCGCGGATTCTGTCTTGTTGACGTGCTGACCACCGGCACCGCCCGAGCGCATGGTGTCGGTGCGCACGTCGGACTCCGCGATGTCGATCTTGATGCTGTTGTCGACCACGGGAAAGATCGCGACCGACGAGAACGAGGTGTGACGGCGCGCGTTGGAATCATACGGCGATATCCGCACCAGCCGGTGCACGCCCGCCTCGGTCTTGAGCCAGCCATAGGCGTTGTGGCCCGAGATCTGGATGGTGGCGGATTTGATGCCGGCTTCTTCGCCTTGCGTCTCTTCCAGATATTCGATCTTGAAGCCGTGCTTCTCGGCCCAGCGCGTATACATGCGCAGCAGCATCTCGGCCCAGTCCTGGCTTTCGGTGCCGCCCGCGCCGGCATGGACTTCGAGATAGGAATCGAAACGGTCGGCCTCGCCCGACAGCAGCGCCTCGAGTTCGCGGCGCGCCACTTCCTTTTTCAGCGCCTTCAGCGCGTTCTCGGCTTCGGTGACGACACCGGCATCGTTCTCGGCTTCGCCGAGTTCGATCATCTCGACATTGTCGTTGAGCTCGCGCTCGACCTTGCCGATGCCCTGCAGCGCATCCTCCAGCGAGGTGCGCTCCTGCATCAGCTTCTGGGCCTTCTGCGGATCGTTCCAGAGATTGGGATCTTCGGCGAGCTTGTTCAGCTCGGCTAGACGTGCCGTGGACTGTTCGACGTCAAAGATGCCTCCTCAGCAGCCCGACTGACTGCTTGATCTCTTCAACGAGGCGTTCGACTTCGGCGCGCATGGTGTCTCTGATCTGCGGTGCAAACCGCTAACTATAGATGCTCGCAGGGATGTAGCGGCGTCTCTCACAAAGCGCAATCCGCCTGGGGTTTGGTCCCAAGCGGTTTCTTCACACCAACAAGCCTAGTACAGCCCGCCGGGCCGCATGATGTGGCCGGTGTCAGGCGACTGATATCCCCCCTGATATCCCTGTGGGGCGCGCCCATCGGCATCCGCCACGCCAATGACGGAGTAATTGTCCGGCGGCGCGGTACCCGGCTTGAAGGCCTCCAGGATGGTCCGGCCGCCTTCGCCGGGACCTGCGCGCATGCCGCTCTTGGCATCGACGCGAACCAGCTTGATTCCGGCAGGCACCTTGAAGGGGATCGCGGCCTTGTCGGCGAGCGCGAGCTTGAGGAAGTCGCGCGCGATCGGCGCGGCCAGCGCGCCGCCGGTCGCCTTGCCGCCGAGAGTGCGCGGCTTGTCGTAGCCGACATAGATGCCGACCACGAGGTCCGGCGAGAAGCCGATGAACCAGGCATCTTTGGCGTCGTTGGTGGTTCCGGTCTTGCCGGCGATCGGCTTGCCGACTTCCTTCACGACCGTCGCGGTGCCGGCCTGCACGACATATTCCATCATCGAGGTGATCTGGTACGCCGTCATCGGATCGAGCACCTGCTCGCGGCGGTCGACCAGTTGCGGTTCGGGCTGATTCTTCCAGCCGCCGGGCGCGTCGCAACCACGGCATTCGCGCGCGTCATGCTTGAAGATCGTATGGCCGTAACGGTCCTGGATGCGATCGATCAAGGTCGGCTTCACGCGGCGGCCGCCATTGGCGAACATCGAATAGGCCGTGACCATGCGCATGACCGTGGTTTCACCGGCGCCGAGCGAATAGGACAGATAGTTCGGCAGTTCGTCGTAAACGCCGAAGCGCCGTGAATATTCGCCGATCAGCGGCATGCCGATGTCCTGCGCCAGCCGCACCGTCACCGTATTGAGCGATTGCCGCAGCGCGTTGCGCAGCGTCACCGGACCGTTGTATTTGCCGGACGAATAGTTTTCCGGGCGCCACACGCCGGCGCCCTGCCCCTGATCGATTTCGATCGGCGCGTCGACCACGACGGTCGACGGCGTGTAGCCATTGTCCATGGCCGCCGAATAGACCAGCGGCTTGAACGAGGAGCCCGGCTGCCGGTAGGCTTGCGTCGCGCGGTTGAATTGGCTTTGGTCGAACGAGAACCCGCCGACCATGGCCAGCACGCGGCCGGTCCATGGGTCCATCGCCACCATCGCACCCGACACTTCAGGCAATTGGCGCAGCCGGTACTGCCCCTCAACCGGATTGCCGTCCTTGCCGAACAGGGGATCGACATAAATCACATCGCCCGGCGCCAGCACTTGCGCGACCGATGTCGGCGTCCTGCCCTTGGTCGGCCCCGACGCCGCCTTGGCCCATTTGACGCCATCGATCGTGATGATGCCGGTCTGCCGTTGCTTGGCGACGGCGCCGCCAAGCTCGCGGCCCGGCTGGAACCCGACCCGCGCCGACTGGTCGCTGGTCTCCAGCACCACAGCCATCCGCCAGGGCGCGATATCGCCCAGCGCCTTGACGTCGGCCAGCTTCACCCCCCAGTCGCCGGAAATGTCGAGCTTGCTTGGCGCACCCCGCCAGCCCTGCGCCTCATCGTAATTGACCATGCCGGCCGCCATGGTCTTGCGCGCCATCACCTGCATCTTCGGGTCGAGCGTCGCCCGGACCGAGAGGCCGCCTTCATAGAGCTTCTTTTCGCCGTAGCGTTCGAAGATGTCGCGCCGGACTTCCTCGGCGAAATATTCGCCGGCGAAGATATGCGCGCCAGTACCGCGGCTGGTGACGAGGAGCTGATCCTTGCGCGCCTTGTCGGCATCGGCCTGCTTGATCCAGCCGTTTTCGACGAGACGATCGACGACGTAGTTGCGGCGCTCGATCGCGCGGTCGCGGTTACGCACCGGATGCAGCGCCGCCGGCGCTTTCGGCAGCGCCGCCAGATACGAGGCTTCCGAGATCGTGAGTTCGTTCACCGACTTGTCGAAATAGACCAGCGACGCCGCGGCGATGCCGTAGGCGCCGAGGCCGAGATAGATTTCATTGAGATAGAGTTCGAGGATGCGGTCCTTCGAATAGGCGCGCTCGATGCGCATCGCCAGCAAGGCTTCCTTGATCTTGCGAGCGAAGGAGACCTCGTTGGTCAACAGGAAGTTCTTTGCGACCTGCTGGGTGATGGTCGACGCACCCTGCGGCCGGCGGTTGGAACCGTAGTTCTGCGCATACAGCACCGCCGCGCGCGCCATGCCGGTGAAGTCGATGCCGCCATGCTCGTAGAAGTTCTTGTCTTCGGCCGCGAGGAACGCGTTGATGACGAGCTTCGGCACCGCCTGGATCGGCAGATAGAGCCGACGCTCCTTGGAATACTCGCCGAGCAGCGCGCCGTCGGAGGCGTGCACGCGCGTCATCACGGGCGGTTCATAATCCTGAAGCTGCGAATAGTCCGGCAAGTCCTTGGAGAAATGCCAGATCGCGCCGGCAACGCCGGCGACGCCAACCAGGAACACCACGGTTCCGGCGGCGAACAAGAAACCCAAAAACCGCACCAGCAAGCGCATGATCGAAGTTCCGTTCCAACCCTTGCGCCGTGACTTTCGGCGTCTGCCTTGCCATCAAAATCCAAGCGCAAATCGAAGCGCTCAAGCCCTCGCCCAACGGACCGCCGTTGCGCGTACCAACAATAAACGGGCCGACGGACAATAATGGCCGATTCCGAAGACCCTGCGGTAGTTTTCTATACCGCTGCCGCTGTGGCCAAACTAGGGCTTCCTCCATAGCATCGCGTGCATTTAATCAGCATTTTCATACGGCTTTTCATTTGCCAGGCCCGGCGGTTGCCAGCCGTTTGGCGAAAAATGCATCAATCGCCTGCGCCATCGATCCGACGGTCTTGTTGCGCCAGTTCTCCGACATCAGGAGTTCGAGGTCGCCCTTGTTCGAGACATAGCCGAGTTCGACCAGCACCGAGGGCACGTCCGGCGCCTTCAAGACGCGGAAGCCGGCAGATTTCAACGGGTGCTTGTGCATCCGCACCGTGGTCTTCATCTCGCCCATCAAGATGCGGGCGAACCGGTTTGAAAACGTTCGGGTCTCGCGCTGCGCCAGGTCGATCAGGATGTCGGCGACTTCGGTCGGCTCGTCGGTGAGATTGACGCCACCAATGGCGTCCGACTTGTTCTCGGCCTCGGCCAGCCGCTCGGCTTCAGCATCGGAGGCCTTGTCAGACAAGGTGTAGATGGTGGCGCCGTGGGCATCGCCCTCGCGCCGCGGCAGGGCGTCGGCATGGATCGAGACGAACAGCGCGGCCGACTGGGTGCGTGCGACCTTCACGCGGTCGTTCAACGGAATGAACGTATCGTCCGTACGGGTCATGACGACGCGGTATTTGCCCGATTTCTCGATGCGATCGCGCAGCGCGAGGCCAAATCCGAGCACCAGATTCTTTTCCATCTCGCCGCCGGCCTGGGTGCCGTTGTCGATGCCGCCATGACCGGGATCGATCACGATCAGGGGACGGGTATCCTGCGCCTGTGCGGGCTTTGCCGCCGCCGCGGCATCGTCCGGCCCGACCGCGGCATTGGCCGCCGCAATCGCGGGCCTCAGTTCAGGGCGATTCTCGGGCGCCAGCAACTGCACGAAGGCGGTCCGGTCTACCTCTTCCAGCTCCAGCACCAGCCGCGGCGGCTGGTCGTTGGCCGCCTCCAGCACATAGGATTTCGCGACCTTGGCCGGTCCCGTCAGGTCGAACACGATTCGCGAACCGCCCGGCATGACAAGGCCATAGCGGAACGCCTTGACCAGCCCGCGCCCCGTGCTGCCGGTGCCCGCGGCCAGCTTGAAGCTGACCTGGGGAATATCAACGACCACGCGATAGGGATCGGCCAGCGCAAAGGCGCGAAACTGGATCGGCCTGTCGAGATCGAGGACGAAGCGGGTTTGTTTGCTATCGCCGGCCAGCCTTGCATCGGAGGCGACCGGAAAATTCGAGGCGGCGACCGGGGTTGGACTGGGGGCACTTGCCGCAGCGGGACCAGGCGCAGGCCCCTGCGCCGCGCTCGGGGTGATGAAATTGGCACACAGCAATGCTGCGGCGCACAACAGGCCGCGCCCCAGCAAAACCCGGTGATTTGCGCGGTTAGCCAACGATTCGACGCCTCCGAGCAGCTCTCTTACCGCATTAGGACCACAGGGTTAATCGAACCTTAAGGGCCCAAAAGCGAAAAGGGATGAGTGTTGCCGTGCTGCGACGCTTCCCTTGAGTTCCCTTGCACCGGGCGGGCAATCCACGTATGTACGAGGTGCTGACGGCTAATACTCCCGGTTGTGTCGCGTTCAGCCTCCCGGTGCAGCGCCGGAACCTTCGAAGCCGAAGTTTCCTGCGTCTTTCCCGATCCCCTCCACAGCCAGCGCTGCGCGCGGCTGACACGGAGTGGCGGTTTCGAGCCCGAGCGGCGTCCGCTCCCAGGTACTAACTTGCAAGGTACTATCTTGCTCCAGGGACGGTTTAAAACACGGCAGAACCGATTATCCGGACCCCCAAACGGTCCGATATGCGATGGCCGGCGAGCGCTTTGGCGCCGCGCCGGGCCTTCAGCGATAGACACGGCGGTCAATTTTGCCGCCAACATGTTCAGACGGGCCGACGCTTGATGCGCCAGACTGTGTTGCCGACCAGGATCCACGGATCGATCGCGCCGATGCGAAGCGAAAGCTTCGCGCGTCGCCTTGTTCCGGTGGGTCCCCGTTCGGCGCGGCGCCAAGGTTTGCGTTTTGGCCTTCCCCTCACCCCCGAATCAGGTGGACCGTCGCGTCACCGGGCCGCGCAATATGCGCGCGCCTTGCACCGCGCCCGCCGCCGTCAAGAGCTCCAAAATGCCCAACAAGATGTTGATCGATGCCACCCACCCGGAAGAGACCCGGGTCGTCGTGGTCCGCGGCAATCGCGTCGAAGAATTTGATTTCGAGACCGCCCAGCGCAAACAACTGCGCGGCAATATCTACCTCGCCAAGGTCACGCGCGTAGAGCCGTCGCTGCAGGCGGCCTTCATCGAATATGGCGGCAACCGCCACGGCTTCCTGGCCTTCAGCGAAATCCATCCCGACTATTACCAGATCCCGGTCGCCGACCGGCAGGCACTGATCGAGGCCGACGAACGCGCCCATCGCGAGGCCGAGGAAGAGAGCGAGAACCGCTCCTCCAACCGTCACCGCGGCCGTTCGCGCCACCGCAACGCCCGCCGCCGCGGCCATGGCGAGCGAGTCCAGAGCGACGTCGTCGACAACGCCGCGATCGATCCGGCGCAGGCCGCCCAGCCCTATGAAGGCGAGGCGCAGCGCTTGCATGAAGGCGCGCATCCCGACGAAGCCCACGCCCATGATGCCGATCACCATCCCGCCGATACAGCCGGCCACGATCATGAGCACGTTGCGCATGATCACGACGATCATTCGCATGAACATGGTCGTCCCCAGGAAGACCACGTCCAAGATCACGCCCCTGATCATGCCGCGGCCGAAGCCCCGGTAGCCTCATTGCAATCCGATGCGGCACCGGTTGAGGCCGTCGCCGCGCCGGCAGAGACAACGGCCAGCGCCGAAAGCCACGAGGATCATGCGCATCACGACGAGCCGGCGCATGACGCACGGCACGACGACGAACACGCGCTCGAAAACGCCGCCCATGCCGATGATGCGCCGCGCGCCGAGCATGCCGGCGAGGAATACGCCGCCGCCTCCCACGAGGATCGTGCCCCCGCGCCGGAAGGCGACGAGCAAGACGACGAAGCGCAGGACGATGAAGACGACGGCGACGATGCCGAAGAGGAAGTCGTCGAATCCGTCGGTGGCGACGATGTGCTCGAGGAAGTGCCGGAGCGCGCCTTCCGCCCGCGCCGCCAGTACAAGATCCAGGAAGTCATCAAGCGCCGCCAGGTCATGCTGGTGCAGGTCGTCAAGGAAGAGCGCGGCAACAAGGGCGCGGCGCTGACCACCTATCTGTCATTGGCCGGCCGTTACGCCGTGCTGATGCCCAACACCGCGCGCGGCGGCGGCATCAGCCGCAAGATCACCTCGGCCCAGGACCGTTCGCGGCTCAAGGAAGTGGTGCAGGATCTCGACGTGCCCGAGGGCATGGGCATCATCCTGCGCACCGCCGGCGCCTCGCGCACCAAGCCCGAAATCAAGCGCGACTTCGAATATCTGATCCGCATGTGGGAAACCGTGCGCGACATGACGCTGAAGTCGCAGGCCCCGACGCTGGTCTACGAGGAAGGCTCGCTGATCAAGCGCTCGCTGCGCGACCTCTACAACAAGGAAATCGACGAAATCCAGGTCGCCGGCCAGGCCGGCTATGACGAAGCCCGCGACTTCATGAAGATGCTGATGCCCTCGAACGTGCGGGCGGTCCGGCAATATCGCGACGGCCAGCCGCTGTTCTCAAGGATGGGCGTCGAAAGCCAGCTCGATGCGATGTTCTCGCCGACGGTGCAATTGCGCTCGGGCGGCTACATCGTCATCAACCAGACCGAAGCTTTGGTCTCGATCGACGTCAACTCCGGCCGTTCGACCCGCGAGCACCACATCGAGGACACCGCGCTCAAGACCAACCTCGAAGCCTCCGAGGAAGTCGCGCGGCAGCTGCGTCTGCGCGATCTCGCAGGCCTGATCGTCATCGACTTCATCGACATGGACGAGAAGCGCAACAACCGCGCGGTCGAGCGCAAGTTGAGCGACTGCCTGCGGCAGGACCGCGCCCGCATCCAGGTCGGCCGCATCTCGCATTTCGGCCTGTTGGAAATGTCACGCCAGCGCATCCGCGCCAGCGTGCTGGAGAGTTCGACCGAGCCCTGCGCACATTGCGGCGGCAGCGGCCATGTCCGCTCGGTGTCGTCGGTGGCGCTGCAATTGCTGCGCGGCATCGAAGAAATTCTGATGAAGGGCGCGACCCACAATCTGGTGGTGCGCACCCGCACCGACGTCGCGCTCTACGTCCTCAACCACAAGCGCGGACATCTGCGCGATCTCGAAAACGCCTTCAAGGTCACGCTTGCGGTGGTCGCCGATCCCACCGTGGCCGGCCAGCAATCGTTCATCATCGATCGCGGCGAACAGGTGCACACGCTGGAAGCAGCCAAGGCCTTGCTCGCAGCGCAGGCCGCGGCCTCCCCGTCCCAGGTCGAGGAAGCCTATGACGACGAAGAGCCGTTCGACATCGAAGGTGAAGTCGAGACCGAAGAGACCGAAGCTCTGACCGAGGAAGCCGCAGGCGGCGAAGAAGTCGCCGGTGAAAGCGAAGCCGACGGCCACCGCCGCAAGCGGCGCCGGCGCCGCCGCGGCCGTGGTGAGCCGCGTGAAGGCGGCGCCCCGCGCGAGGACAATGACGCCCTGCGCGTTGCACCCGAAAGCGCTGATGGCGCGGTCGCGGTTGCCGACGACGGCGAAGCCGAAGCCGACGACGACGAGGGCGACGAACAGGGAGCTGTTGCGCGCGGCGAACAGGGACCAAACGGCGAGCGGCGCCCGCGCCGTCGCGGACGTCGCGGCGGACGCCGCCGGCGTGGCGGCGGACCGGAAGACGGTCTCGCCGGATCGATCTCCGACGAACTCGGACCGACCCCGGTTTCGGAAGTCACCAGCGCGGTTGCCGATTTCGACGGCCCCTCGGCTGAGCCGGCTCCGACATTAGTTGAACCCGAGCCCGTTTCGCAGCCGCCGCAACCGCAGTGGCAGCCCGCGGAGCACGCCTCGCCCGAAACCGTCAGCAGCGCGCCGACGCCGACGCCCGAGGAAACCGCACAGGAGGCCGACCGGGCCGCCGCGCGGCGGCGTTCGACGGTGCGCGAAAAAGTCTCGTTCCTGACCAGCGCCCCGTCCGAGCCAGCACCGGCCGTCAGCCATAGCGAGGCGGAGCCGGCGGCAACGGCCCCTGCTCCCGCGCCCGCTGAACCCGCGCCTGCCGCAACCAGCGAAGCCGCGCCGCGCAAGGCCGGCTGGTGGTCACGGCGTTTCGGCAGCGGCGAGTAAGCGAACTGAACCCAAAAGAAAAACCGCCCGGCAAAACCGGGCGGTTTTTTATTGCATCAGGACGGTCCCGAAGACGCCGACCGTCAATCGGTCGTCAGCGCCGTCGCCATGTCCGCCGGATCGATCTGCCTGTCGAGATTGGCGTGCAGCTTCTCTTGGTCGAGTTCGCCCTCCCACCACGACACCACTATGCAGGCGACGCCATTGCCGCAGAGGTTGGTCAGCGCGCGGCACTCGCTCATGAACTTGTCGATGCCAAGCACGATGGCCATGCCGGGCACCAGCCGCGGATCGACCACCGCGAGCGTCGCCGCCAGCGTGATGAAGCCCGCACCTGTTATGCCCGAGGCGCCCTTCGAGGTCAGCATCGCCACCAACAGGATGGTGATCTGCTGGCCCATCGTGAGATCGAAACCGAGCGCCTGCGCAATGAACAGCGTCGCCAGCGTCATGTAGATGTTGGTGCCGTCGAGGTTGAACGAATAACCGGTCGGCACTACCAGGCCGACGACCGATTTCGAACAGCCGAGCCGCTCCAGCTTTTCCATCAGCGAAGGCAGCGCGCTCTCGGACGACGAGGTGCCGAGCACGATCAGCAGCTCATCCTTGATGTAGGACAGGAACTTGAAGATCGAGAAACCGACCGTGCGGGCGATGGTGCCGAGCACGATAAAGACGAACAGCGCCGCGGTGACATAGAAGGTCGCGATCAGCCCGACCAGGTTCACGATTTGCCGGTGCCGAACTTGCCGATGGTATAGGCCATGGCGCCGAACGCGCCAATCGGCGCGGCCCTCATCACGATCGCGATCACGCCGAACACCGCATGCGCTGCGTCGTCGATGAAGGAACGCAGGCTATGGCCACGCTTGCCGAGCGCCATGACCGAAAAGCCGAACAGGATCGAAAACAGCAGCACCTGCAGAATTTCGCCCTGCGCGAAGGCGCCGACGACGGTGTCGGGAATGATGTGCAGGAAGAAATCGACCGACTTCTGGGCCTCGGCCTGCTTGGCAAAGCCGGCGACCTTGGCCGCGTCAGCCATCGCGCCGCCAAAGCCATGGCCCGGCTTGACCACATTGCCGATGAGCAGCCCGATCATCAGCGCAAAGGTCGAGACGATTTCGAAATAGACCAGCGCCTTGATGCCGATGCGGCCGACCTTCTTGGCGTCCTGGATATGGGCGATGCCCGACACCACGGTGCAGAAGATGATCGGCGCGATCACCATCTTGATCAGCTTGATGAAGCCGTCACCGAGCGCCTTGATCCAGTCGTTGGTCGCGAGCGCCGGCCACAGCCAGCCGGTCAGCGCGCCGAGCACGATGGCGATCAGCACCTGGACGTAGAGAATCTTGTACCAGGGCCTGCCTGCGCTCACCGGCGCTTCAGCCGCAATCGTTGCCGCCATGACGTCTACTCCCGTTCGACCTGCGGCGTTCTGCCACACCCCCGCCCGCTAGCACAGCCAAATTATTTCGGCCAGCGGAAATCGGTGGCGTTGCGCCGGTGTCCGAACGGGATCGGTCAGCGGCGGTCGAATGGGCGGCGGAACAAAGGTACGAGCGTAGCGCCGAGCGCGTTCTTGATCAGCGACGCCGCGATGAACGGCGCTATGCCGACCAGCCATGCCTTTTCTACGCCGAGCTTGATGCCAAATGCCAGCCAGGCGAACCCGGCCGCGAGAATGATGACGTGGCCAAGTCCCATGGCGATGAAGAGCAGAGGTACTGACCGATCCCAGCCACGCTCGCTCAGCCATCCCGTGACGAAGGCCGCCGCCACGAAGCCGTAGAGATTATCCGGCCGTGGGCCCGAGCAACGGCGCAAGACCGCCGACGGGGCCTGCGAATACCGGAAATCCGATCGCGCCTTCGGCGAGATAGGCCACGACCGTTGCGCTGCCGAGGCGCCAGCCATAGGCCGCCCCGATCATCAATACGACCAGCGTCTGCAGCGTCATCGGCACATAGGGCAAAGGCAGATTGACCTTCGCCGACAGGGTCAGCAGCGCGGTTCCCAATGCAATCAGGATCACGCCGCGCATCAGACCGGATCGATGTACAGGATGCGGCCACAGAATGGCGGCAAGCGGAAAATGCGGTGCAGCGACAGGCTGAGATGTGTCGGACAAGATGGTTCCCCGATTCAAACGACAGATATGGATGATGGTGATGGTGGCTGACGCGCCCTACCCGAGCCAGCGCGCGATGCGGCTCACGGCTTCGCGCATCTCGTCGGAAGAGCGCGCATAGGAGAAGCGCACAAAGGCGCGTCCATGGATCGGGTCGAAATCGACGCCCGGCGTGGCCGCGACATGGGCTTTCTCCAGCATCCGGCTGGCGAACTCAAAGCTGTCGGACGTGAACTGCGAGACGTCGGCGTAGAGATAGAACGCGCCGTCGGCCGGCAGGAAATTGGTCAGGCCGGCTTTCGGCAATCCATCGATCAGGATGCGGCGGTTCTCCTGATAGCCGCGCTTGATCGCTTCCATTTCCGCGGCCCCCTCGAACGCGGCCTCCGCTGCGATCTGCGACAGCGTCGGCACCGAGATCGACAGGTTCTGCTGCAACCTCTCGATCGGCCGCACCAGCGGCTCCGGCACCACCATCCAGCCGACGCGCCAGCCGGTCATGCAGAAATATTTCGAGAACGAATTGATCACCAAGGCCTGCGGCGACAACTCGGCGGCGGACACCGCCGGAAACGCGTAATCGAGGCCGTGATAGATCTCGTCCGATATGAAGCGAATGCCGGCGCTCTCGGCCGCCGCCATCAGGCTGGTGAGCGCCTCCCGCGACATCATGGTTCCCGTCGGATTGGCGGGACTGCCGACCAGCACGCCCTTGAGCGGCGTCTTGCGATGCGCCGCCAGCAATGCTTCGCCGGTCAGCGCATGCCGTGTCTCGCTCGTGGTCTCGATCAGCACCGGCTCGCAGCCGAGCGCGGTGAGGATGTGCCGGTACGGCGGATAACCGGGCACGGTCACCGCCACGCGGTCGCCCGGCTCGAACATCGCAAGGAACGCCAGGATGAAGCCGCCCGACGAGCCCGTGGTGACCACGATCCGCTCGGGCTCAACGGTACAGCCGTAAGTATCGCGATAGTGCCGGGCGATGCGCGTCCGCAGCGAGGGAATGCCGAGCGCGGAGGTATAATCGATCCGGCCGTCGTCCAGCGCGAGACGCGCCGCCGCCAGCGCGGTCTTTGGAGCTGACGCAGCCGGCTGGCCGACCTCCATGTGAATGACGTGGCCGCCGGCCGCCTCGATGCGGGCCGCCGCCGCCATCACGTCCATCACCATGAAAGGCGGAACATCGCTCCGGCTGGAAGCCGTTAGCAGGGTTTTCGCAGCGTCCCTAAGAGTCGATTCGAGCATCACTATCTGCAATTTGATCGGCTCGCGCCGATTTCGAGTTCCGGCACCCGTTACCGCCCCAGACTGGCCGTATTCGGTGGCTCCTTATAGCGCTTTCAAGCCAAGTGGATACCGGTCCGCGGGAAGAAAAAAGCGTCAAAACAAGAGACTGGCGTTCGGTTCTGATTTAATCAGGGCTGCCCGGCCCGACCGCCGATTGCCGCCAGTTCCGCCGCCAACGCCCAATAGATCGCTTCATGTTGTTCCGCCTCGCGCACCGCAAAACGACGCTGAAACTGACCGCCCTCGCCACGGCGGCCGCGCTTGTCATGACGCCGACGCTCGCAGCGGCCCAGAACAAGGGCCCCCCGGTGCTGCGCGATACCGAGTCGGAGCAATTGCTGCGCGACTACACAAGGCCGATCCTGCGCGCCGCCGGCATGGAGAAGCAGAACATCCAGATGGTGATCATCAACGAAGGCGTCTTCAACGCTTTCGTCGCCGACGGCCGCCGCATCTTCGTCAACTATGGCGCGATGATGCAATCGGAGACGCCGAACCAGATCATCGGCGTGCTCGCGCACGAGACCGGCCATCTGGCCGGCGGTCACCTCGCAAAACTTCGCGAGCGGCTGGCGGAAGCGCAGACCCAGATGATCATCGCCATGCTGCTCGGCGCCGGCGCCATGGTGGCGGGCACGCGCGGTGGCGGCAATAACGGCCTGGCCAATGCCGGCGCCGCCGCGATGTCGGCACCCGCCGAGGTGATCAAGCGCACCCTGCTTTCCTATGTGCGGCAGCAGGAGGAAAATGCCGACAAGGCCGGGGTGAAATTCCTCAATGCCACCGGCCAGTCGGCCCGCGGCATGTACGAGACCTTCAAGCGCTTCTCCGACGAGAGCCTGTTCGCGGCGCGCGGCGCCGACCCCTACGTGCAGTCGCACCCGATGCCGGCCGAGCGCGTCCGCGCCCTGGAGGAGCTCGCCCGTTCCAGCCCCTATTGGGACAAGAAGGACGACCCGGCCCTGCAAATGCGCCACGACATGGTGCGCGCCAAGATCTCCGGCTTCATGGAGCGGCAGGACACCGTGTTCCGGCGCTATCCGCTGTCCAACACCGGCGTGCCTGCGCGTTATGCGCGCGCCATCACCACCTATCTGCATGGCGACCTGCGCAGCGCGCTGGCCCAGATCGACGGCCTGATCCAGTTGCAACCGGCCAATGCCTATTTCTACGAACTCCGCGGCCAGGCTTTGCTGGAAGGCGGCAAGCCGGCCGAGGCCATCGCCCCGCTGCGCAAGGCCGCACAGCTTTCCAACAACGCCCCGCTCATCGAGATGTTACTTGGGCAGGCGCTGGTGGCGTCCGACAACAAGGCCTACACCGAAGAGGCGATCGCGATCCTGCGCTCGGCACTGGCGCGCGAGACCGAAGCCCCGATCGGCTACATGCAGCTCGCGATGGCCTATGGCCGCAAGGGCGACTACGCGCAGGCCGATCTGGCATCGGCCCAGGCCGCCTACCTGCGCGGCGACAACAAGACCGCGCGCGACCTCGCCTCGCGGGCCAAGACGCGGTTCGCGATCGGGACCCCGGGATGGGTCAAAGCTGACGATATTGTGAGCGCCAAACCGCTTCCCGGCCAAAGAAGCAACTAGCGCCGCTACCGGAAATAAACTGAGTTGCACTACAACCGAACCTGAACACCCAGCGTATTCCAAGAGCCGGCCTTCAAGCGAACGGCCCGGAACTCGCCACCCAAGGATTTACCGATGCCTTTGCTCCGTTACCTTGCTTCCGCCCTGCTTGCGATCGCCCTGTGCGGCGCGTCGCTGCCGGCTTCCGCGCAGAGCTTCTCCGATGTCCAGCGCAAAGACATCGAGACCATCGTCCGGGAGTACCTGATCGCCCATCCCGAGGTGCTGGAAGAGGCGATGGCCGAACTGACCAGGCGCCAGTCCGCCGCCGAAGCCGAGAAACATCAGGCCGGCATCGCCAAGAATGCCAATGCAATCTTCAACTCGCCGCGCAACGTGACGCTCGGCAACAAGGACGGCGACGTCACCTTCGTCGAGTTCTTCGATTACAATTGCGGCTACTGCAAGCGCGCGATGCTCGACATGATGGAATTGATGAAGGGCGATCCCAAGCTGAAGGTCGTGCTCAAGGAATTCCCGGTGCTGAGCACAGGTTCAGTCGAAGCCGCCCAGGTCGGCGTCGCGGTGCGGATGCAGGATCCGACCGGAAAGAAATATCTCGACTTCCACCAGAAGCTGCTCACCGGCCGCGGGGCCGCCGACAAGGCTCGTGCCATGGCGGTCGCCAAGGAAGCCGGCCTCGACATGGCCAGACTCGAAAAGGATCTGGCGAGCCCCGAAATCCGCGCAACGCTCGAGGAGAACATGAAGCTCGCCGAAGCCATGGGCATGAACGGCACCCCGAGCTATGTGATCGGCAAGCAGGTCGTGATCGGCGCGGTCGGCGTCGAGACCCTCAAGGAAAAGATCGGCATCGCCCGCTGCGGCAAGGCGACTTGCTGAAGCCAGACGCGGATCATTCGACGGACAAAATCCGGCTGCATCGCAGCCGGATTTTTTTGCCCGCACGCTTGCTGCGACTGAACCGCGGCGACGCCGCCAGCCACTAAGAGGGCTCCAACCAACAGGACCCCCGCATGAGCCTGGCGCCGCCAACCACCGCTTACGACCTCGAACTGCTCAAGACCGCGCCCGCCCGCGGCACCGCTACCGATCACGGCTGGTGCTACGGGCTGCCGCCCGGAATCACCGAGAGCCAATGGCCGCTCAGCCCATGGGACGGCTTTCCGATGCAGCCGGGCTTCACGCTGAAACTGCCCGAACAATATCGCACCAAGGGCGCGGACTATGTCGCGCTCACGATGTTTGCCGATCAACAGCATGACGAGCCGCGCGAAGTCGAAGCCGTGGCCGAATATCTCGCCTCAGAGGCATCGGACCGTCCGGCCGATCCCGATCTGTTGCCGTACTGGCTCTACAAGCAGAACCGGCACCGGATGGAATTCCGGATGAAGGACGAGATCGACCACAATTTCGCAGCGATCTGGCTGACGGAAGCCGAGTTCGCAGGACCGCTGTGTCAGCCCCCTCGCCTCGCCGGCAACGCGCTGCTGCACGCGAATCCGCCGCCGCCCTGGTTTGGGAGCGGTTCGGCGCGCGCGGTGTTCGATCTTCAGATCGGCCGCTATGACAACGTCGACGAAATCGTCAACAAGTACTGGTACCGGCTGTTCGGGCGCGTGCCCGAGATCAGCCACCACGCCTACGGCATTGCGCTCGCCGTGCGCGACGGCGATCCCAATGTCGGCCGTCCGCCGCGCGACAAGCTTTTGCACAACGATGAACTCGGCGACTACATCGCGCCCTACAGCAAGGACGCCGAGCCGTTCGATCTTGCGCGGCTGTCGGGGCGCAATCATCTCGGCGGCACGATGTTTCCCTCCCAATGGACGCCGAAGTACAGCGCGACCTATCTCGAAATCGAAGAGCATTTTGGCGGCTTCAATTTCGGCGGCGGCAACGCTCAGCTCGATCTCGAAACGATGGAGTTCGACTGGGCCTGCGGTTAACGGCGTTTTCGAGCGAAAGTCTGCCCCGCAGTTGATGCGGGGTGGGCAACCGGTTCGGGACAGAGAACGCGTCTTGCCAAGTTGAGTTTCAAATTCACCGCGCGTTCATCAAACAAACCTGATGGAACCGCGAATAGACAGGAACATCGCACATCTCCCTTCGTTGTCGGTGCGGGCAATGCATCCACGTGAGGAGAAACGTATGACCAATCGCTTTATGATTTCCGTAGCAGCAGCGGCGCTGATCGCCGGCACCGGGTTTGCGAATGCGCAAGGCACCGGCAACCAGGGTGGCGCCGCGACCCAGCAGACCGCGCCGTCTCCCGGCGGGGCTGGATCGATGCAGCGTGATCCCGGCGGCGCTTCCGACATGAAGGGCGCAAAGGGCGCGGAATCCAACGAGAAGATGCCGTCCAGCAAGAGCGCGCAGGACACCAAGTCGCCGGCGGGTGAGAAGTCGAAGAGCATGAGCTCCGAGAGCGAAACCAAGGGCGGTAAGGACATGAAGGCCGAGGGCCGCGACAGCAAGACCGGCATGGACAAGAGCGCAACCGACAGCAAGGGCGCTGCCGACAGCAAGACCGGCACCGCCCAGACCAAGGGCGCGGCCGACACCAAGGCGCAGACCACGGGCAACGCCGCCACCTCGGCGACCGCGGCTCCGCCAGCCGAGAAGCGTACGCAGATCGTCTCCGCCATCAAGACGGAGAAGATCCAGGAGACCACCAACGTCAACTTCAACATCTCGGTTGGCGCCACTGTGCCTTCGACCGTCCGCTTCCACCCGCTTCCGCCCCGGATCGTCGAGATCTATCCGGAGTGGCGCGGCTATCAGGTGATCCTGGTTGGCGGCCGCTACGTCATCGTGCGCCCGACAACGCATGAGATCGTCTACATCATCGAAGGCTAACGGCTGACGATAGCCAACGATCCCCCGACTTCGGGGCGGGCAGCAATGCCCGCCCCGTTTTTTTCCCGTGTAGAGCATGCGCGCTATCGGCGGCCGCACGGTCACGACACAAAATCGCGAAAACAACCCCATGCAAAGTAAGGATGGCCCCGGCGCGCAGCTCGCGGGCGGCGTGTGGAAGAAGAAAAATTTTCCTGGTCCGCCGCACCGACGCCGCCCGCACCACCCTCGCCTCAACCATCGGCGCAAAAGCAGCAAGCTCCCAATGGCTCCAACGCCAATGCCGCCAAGCCGCCAGCGGCGGCAAAGCCCGCACCCGCGGTCAGGCTCACGCCGCCGGAGAACAAGCCGGCCGAAGGCCAGCCCAAGTAGACCGACCCACGAGCCAGCGAGCGACCGACCATGCTACCCGACGAAGCCCTGAAATCGATGAAGGTGATGTTCGCAACGCCCTGCTACATCTCGGCGGTCAGCATGCATTACGTCACCAGCATCTTCGAGCTGACCCATCACTGCAACCGGTTCGGACTGCAATGCATCCTGCACATGCATTCGGAGAGCCTGATCACCCGCTCGCGCAACAACATGGTGCGCAAGTTCCTGTCCGACGAGACGCTGACCCATCTGTTCTGGATCGACTCCGACATCACCTTCACGCCGCAATCGGTTTGCCGCCTGCACTTGATCGACCGCGACGTCACCGCCGGTGTCTACCCGATGAAGAATTTCAACTGGCCCGCCGCGGGCCTGCCGCATGGCACCACGCGGGCGCAATTCGAGGACCGCTATACCGAGTACCCGTTCAATCCGGTCGGCCATGGCACCGAGCGTGTCTCAAGCTATGCCGACGCCGACGGCTTCGTCGAGGTGGCGGAGGCGCCGACCGGCTTCATGTGCATCAAGCGCGGAGTCTTCACGCGTATGATGGAAAAGTATCCCGAACTGAAATACACGCCGGACGGGCCGCCGGGCCATCCGGAGGCGCATCTGCACTGGCTGTTCTTCGACTGCATGGTCGATCCGGATTCCGGCCGCTATTTGTCGGAGGACTACGCGTTCTGCCGGCGCTGGATCGACATCGGCGGCAAGGTCTGGGTCGACCTGCAGTGCAAGCTGATGCATCTCGGCCAGCACAATTTCCGCGGCGACCTCGCCGAAAGCCTGCGGTTGCAGAATCGCTGGTAATGGGACCGACGGCTGGGCGGAGACCGGGCCGACCGCTCTTTAACCTTGGTTAACGAGCAATTTCCGTAGGTTCCATAGGCCTTTTTACGAACCGGATGAGGCATTTGAGGGGTGTTCAAAACCCCCATCAGGCTTCCCCTTGGCCGCGTTGTTACCTATAACCCCGCGACCTACCTGCCCCCTTTTGCTGGAATCCGGATGGCCCAGGCCTTAGCTGAAAAAGCCTCAACCCCGACAATCCTTGTGCTCAACGGCCCGAACCTCAATTTGTTGGGGACGCGCGAGCCCGAGACCTATGGCCATGCCACCCTCGCCGATGTCGAGAAATTGTGCGCAGAGACGGCCACTCAATTCGGCCTCATGGCCGATTGCCGGCAGTCCAACCGCGAAGGCGAGCTGATTGATTTCATCCATGAGGCCCGCGCCAAGCAAATGGTCGGCATCATCATCAATGCCGGCGGCTATTCCCACACCTCGATCGCGCTGCATGACGCGCTGGTCGGGGTGAAGATCCCGACCGTTGAAGTGCACATCAGCAATATCCACGCCCGCGAGAGTTTCCGGCACCATTCGTTCACGGCCAAAGCCGCCTTCGCATCGCTGTGCGGATTCGGTATCGACGGCTACCGGCTCGCAATCAACGGCCTTGCCGCCAAAATCGGCGTCAAGGCAAAAGCCTGACATCAAGAGCCTGCATCAAGAGCCCGCATCAAAGCCTGGCGCTTCAGCCGTCATCACCCAGAGAATTCCGGACCCCGCATATGGCGAGCAAGCCTGACACCAAATCAGCCGCAAATTTCAAGAGCGACGACAGTGCGCTGATCCGCGAACTGGCGTTGCTGCTGGATGAAACCAGCCTCACCGAAATCGAGATCGAGCGCGCCGGCCTGCGGGTGCGCGTGGCGCGCAACATCACCGTCACAGCTTCGATGCCGGGCAATTACCAGCAGGCCCCGTCGGCGCTCGCGGCATCGGCCGCGAACGTGACCCCGGCGGCGATCGCCGATCTGGCCAAGCATCCCGGCGCCGTCCCCTCGCCGATGGTCGGCACCGCCTATTCGGCGCCCGAACCCGGCGCCAAGCCGTTCATCGAGGTCGGCACCAAGGTGTCGGTGGGACAGACCCTGCTGATCATCGAAGCCATGAAGACGATGAACCAGATTCCATCGCCGCGCGCGGGCACCGTGACGCAGATTCTCGTCGAGGACGGCCAGCCGGTCGAATTCGGCGAGCCGCTGGTGATCATTGAATAGAATCCGTCAACGTCAGGCGCTGCGATGTTCGACAAGATCCTGATAGCCAATCGCGGTGAGATCGCGCTGCGCGTGCTGCGCGCGTGCAAGGAGCTCGGCATCTCCACGGTCGCCGTGCATTCCACCGCCGACGCCGACGCGATGCATGTGCGGCTTGCCGACGAAAGCGTCTGCATCGGGCCGCCGCCGTCAAAGGACAGCTATCTCAACATCCCCTCGCTGCTCGCGGCCTGCGAGATCACCGGCGCCGATGCCGTGCATCCCGGCTACGGCTTCCTGTCCGAGAACGCCCGCTTCGCCGAGATTCTCGCCGAGCACAATCTGCATTTCATCGGTCCGAAGGCCGAGCACATCCGCCTGATGGGCGACAAGATCGAAGCCAAGAAGACCGCCAAGAAACTCGGCATTCCCGTGGTGCCCGGCTCCGACGGCGCGGTCGGCCCCGAAGACGACGCGATGGCGATCGGCGAGGCGATCGGCTTTCCGGTGCTGGTCAAGGCCGCTGCCGGTGGCGGCGGACGCGGCATGAAAGTCGCGCACACGGCTGATGAGCTGTTGATGGCGCTCTCGACCGCCTCCAACGAGGCCAAATCCGCGTTCGGCGACGCTTCGGTCTATCTCGAGAAATACCTGACCAAGCCGCGCCACATCGAAATCCAGGTGCTGGGCGACGGCCGCGGCGGCGCCATCCATCTCGGCGAACGCGACTGTTCGCTGCAGCGCCGCCACCAGAAGGTCTGGGAAGAAGGCCCCTCACCGGTTCTCTCTGCCGCCGCGCGCGCCAAGATCGGCGCCACCTGCGCCAAGGCGATGCAGGACATGAAATATCTCGGTGTTGGCACCATCGAGTTTCTGTACGAGGACGGCGAGTTCTATTTCATCGAAATGAACACCCGCATCCAGGTCGAGCATCCCGTTACCGAGAGCATTACCGATATCGACCTCGTGCTGGAACAGATCCGCATCGCCGCCGGCGGCGACCTGCCGGTGACGCAGGACGAAGTCGCCATCATCGGCCACGCCATCGAATGCCGCATCAATGCGGAAAACCCGGAGACCTTTCGTCCCTCGCCGGGAAAGATCACGCAATTCCATGCACCCGGCGGCCTCGGCGTCCGGATCGATTCCGCCGTCTATCAGGGTTACGTCATCCCGCCCTATTACGACTCACTGGTCGGCAAGCTGATCGTTCACGGCAAGACCCGCGGCGAATGCCTGATGCGGCTGCGCCGCGCGCTGGACGAGATGGTGGTCGAAGGTATCGAGACCACCCTGCCGCTGTTCCGCGCCCTGGTCCGCGAGCCCGGCATCATCGACGGCGACTACCATATCCATTGGCTCGAGCAGTACCTCGCCGGCCAGGCGGCGAAGACCAAGGCCTGAAGACCAAGACCTGAACACCGAGACCTCCTGAAAATCGCCGCCTGAAATGCCGGGCGGCGCATGGAACCGATCGGTTCCCTGGGGCGTTGAGCGGTGTTGGGGTCTTATTTGCCAGGGCAGCCTGTATTCCGTTTGTTCATGACGCGAGATCATTGTGACGGCTGATGCCACGCGCCGACGTGCGATTGGCCAAATCCTGCTGCTCGCGGCGGGATTTTCGGTGCTGGTGGCGATCAGCGCCTTATCGGTCATTCTCGTTCATGAGGCCCGCAAGGACAGCGCCAAGGTCGTGCATACGGTCGAGGTCGAGAACCAGCTATCGACCTTGCTGTTGCAGATCCGCCGCGCCGAAAGCTCGGCGCGCGGCTATCTTCTGACCTCGGAGCCGCGCTTCCTGACCGAGCATGAGTCCGCCACCGCGACCATCCTCCCCGATATCGACAAGCTGACCCGGCTAACTTCGGACAATCCGGTCCAGACCGAGAACGCCCGGCAGCTGCGCCCGCCGGTCGAAGCCCGGCTTGCCGAATTTGCCAGGGCCATCGCATTCGTCAAACGCAACGATCTCGCCGGCGGCATCGCGATGCTGCGTGAGGCCGGCGCCGGCGACTCCGTCCAGAAGATCGGCGAGCTCAGCAACGCGATGCGCGCCGAGGAAGACCGGCTGTTCGCTCTGCGCACCGCGACCGCGGACCGCACGCAGCAACTGGCATCGGCAGTGACGGTGGCGGGCTCCGGCCTCGTGATCGCGCTCCTCGGCATCGCGATCTTGCAGGTGCGCCGCTCCTCGCGCGCCCGCGACGATGCCGAAACCCAATTGCGCGACAACAATATCAACCTCGAAACCACGATCGACGAGCGCACCGCCGATCTGCGCGAGGCCAATGACGAGATCCAGCGCTTCGCCTATATCGTCAGCCACGATCTGCGCTCGCCGCTGGTGAACATCATGGGCTTTACCAGCGAACTTGAGGAACTGCGCGGCGACATCTTCAAGCGGATCGCGACCCTGGCGCGCACGCAATCGGCCGCGCCGGCGACAGCTGATAACGCCACCGATAGCGCCGAGCCCGTCCTCGAAGGACCCGACAAGCAATTGTCGGAAGACTTCACCGAGGCGCTGGGCTTCATCAAATCCTCGATCGCCAAGATGGATCGGCTGATCTCGGCCATCCTCAACCTCACCCGCGAAGGCCGGCGCGAATTCGAACCGGTGCGGATCGAAACCCGCGAACTGATCGAGGGCATTGTCGCGACGGTGGCGCACCAGGCCGCTGAAGCCGAGGCGCAGATCCGGATCGAACCGCTGCCCAACATCGTCAGCGACCGTCTGGCGCTGGAGCAGATCTTCTCCAATCTGATCGAAAATGCACTGAAATACCTCAAGACCGGCGTTCCCGGCGACATCCAGGTGCGCGGCCGCACCAAGCTCGGCTTTGCCATTTTCGAGATCACCGACAATGGGCGCGGTATTGACCCCAAGGACCATCAGCGCATTTTCGAGCTGTTCCGCCGCGCCGGAACCCAGGACAAACCCGGGCAAGGCATTGGTCTTGCGCACGTCCGCGCGCTGGTGCGGCGGCTCGGCGGAACCCTGTCGGTCGCCTCGGAACTTCACAACGGCAGCACATTCACAATTACACTGCCGATCAATTGGACCATTCGTAACCGGAACACACAGTCATGAGTAATCCAGTCACCATCATCATGATCGAGGACGATGAGGGCCATGCCCGCCTGATCGAGCGGAACATCCGCCGTTCCGGCGTCAACAACGAGATCATCCCGTTCAGCAGTGGTACAGCTGCGCTGAAGTACCTGTTCGGCAAGGATGGAACGGGCCTCGTTCACAAGGGCAACGCCCTATTGATCCTGCTCGATCTCAACCTGCCCGACGCGTCGGGCATCGATATCCTGAAGCAGGTCAAGGACAACAAATATCTCAAGGCGACCCCGGTCGTGGTGCTGACCACGACCGACGATTCCCATGAAATAAAGCGTTGCTACGATCTCGGTTGCAACGTGTACATCACCAAGCCGGTGAATTACGAAAGCTTCGCCAACGCCATTCGCCAGCTCGGCCTGTTCTTCTCCGTCATCCAGGTACCGCCAGCCGCCACATGACAACAGCCACGCCGACACTGCTGTATATCGATGATGACGCCGCATTGGCGCGGCTGGTCGATCGCGGCCTGACGCGGCTCGGCTTCAAGGTGGTGCATGCCGCCGATGGCCAGCAGGGCCTCGACCGCCTGGCGCAGGGCGGCATCGACGCCATCGCGCTCGACCAGTACATGCCCGGTCTCGACGGCCTCGAAACGCTGGAGCGGATTCTGGCAATCCCCGGTGCGCCGCCGGTGGTGTTCGTCACGGCCTCGCAGGATTCGGCGATTGCCGTCACCGCGCTGAAGGCGGGCGCGGCGGACTATCTCGTCAAGGACGTGCAGGGCGAGTTCATTCCCCTGCTCCAGGTCGCCGTTAACGGCGCGCTGCGGCAGGCGGAGATTCAAAGAGCCCGCGATGAGGCCGAGGCCGAAGTCCACGCCTCGCGCGACCGCTACGCGGCGCTGGCCGCCGAGCGCGAGGTGCTGCTGCGCGAAGTCAATCACCGCGTCGGCAACTCTCTGCAGATCATCGCCTCGCTGTTGCACCTGCAGGCCAATTCCGCTGTTCAGGACGACGTCAAGGCGGCGCTCACCAATGCGATGGGGCGCGTTGCCGCGGTCGCCCAGGTCCATCGCCGGCTCTACACCTCGCACGATCTGAAGAGCGTGCTCTTGAACCAGTATCTCGAGGCGCTGCTGGAAGACCTGCGGCGCTCGGCCGAGGGCAATCGGATGTCACGGCTGACGCTGAAGGCCGAGCCAATCGAGATCGACCCCGATCGTGCGGTGGCGATCGGCATCATCGTCAATGAGCTGATCATGAACGCCGTCAAATACGCCTACCCCGACGGCGCCGGCCCGATCCACGTCGAACTCAAGCCTCTCGGCGACGAACTCCTGCTGTCGATCACCGACGACGGCGTCGGCCTCAACGTCAAGGCCGACCCGCGTTCTACCGGCATGGGACAGCGCATCGTCTCGGCCATGGCATCAAAGCTCGAAGCCGACGTCGCGCGCGATCCCGACCATGCCGGCACA
Organism: Bradyrhizobium sp. AUGA SZCCT0182; assembly: GCF_018130185.1. Classification (NCBI taxonomy): domain Bacteria; kingdom Pseudomonadati; phylum Pseudomonadota; class Alphaproteobacteria; order Hyphomicrobiales; family Nitrobacteraceae; genus Bradyrhizobium; species Bradyrhizobium sp. AUGA SZCCT0182. The sequence goes on from NZ_JAFCLY010000023.1 coordinate 104,257, forward strand.
AAGATCGTGCTGCGCTTTGCCCGCGTCAACAAGCCTGCGCCGCGGCCGAGTGAAGCCGCGGCTGGGTAATATGCCGTTTGCGGAATTTGAACCGCGACCTGCTAAAACTAGCATCCCGGATGCGCCTAGTTCGGCGCAAGTCCGGCCTCGCGTATAATCGCTGCGTTCTCTTCGAATTCCTTTTTCTGGAAGCTCGCAAAGCCCTCCGGACTGGCGGAGCCCCGGAGCTCTAAACCCTCCTTGCCGAGTGCCTGTTGCAGCGACTTGTCCCCTATCACCGATTGGATCGCCGCGTGCAGCTTTGTCACGACGGCTACAGGGGTTTTCGCGGGTGCGAAGAGGCCAAACCATCCAACCGAATCCAATCCCTTGAGGCCAAGTTCGTTGGCTGCCGGAATATCCGGCATGACGGAGGAGCGCTCCGCGCTCGTTGCGCACAGCGCTACAAGTGCACCTGAGTTGACATGCGGCAGGATCGTAGGCGGCGTTCCGATGATCATCGGAATGTTGCCACCCAGAACGGCGGTAACGGTCTCAGCGCCGCCCTTGAAGGGAATATTGACAAGCTTGATCCCGGCGATTTTGGAGATCTGGACGGCCGGTATCTGGAAGCCGACGTTGGAAGTACCGTAGAACACGCCATCACGCTCGCCTTTTGCTTTCGCCAGGAATTCTGCCCAGTTCTTCACGCCATACCCGGCTGATACGGCCACCAGACTCGAATTCGTTGTAACCTGGGAAATCGGCGCAAGCGCCGTCAGTGGATCATACGATAATTTCAGCATCGTCGGCGCGATCACCTGGGAGACGTTCGCGCCGAGAAAAAGCGTATGTCCGTCCGGTTCGGCGCGCAGGGCCTGGACGGCCGCCAGTGTCGAAGATGCGCCAGGAACGTTCTCGATCAGGTGCTTGGCACCCAATACCGCATCGAGGCGATGCGCAAATTGGCGCATCGTCAAATCGGCTGAGCCGCCCGGAGGGAATCCGACAAGAAAACGGATGATTTTCGTTGGGTACTGCTGCGCGCGCGAGGCGGTGGGCAATGCGGCGGCGGCAGCGGTTGAAATCGAGTATTGCAGGAAGCGGCGTCGGTTCATTTTCTTTCCTCCAGTCGTCCCGGCGGCCGTACTTCGTTTTTTCCGGGTATCCAGGCCGCGCCGCCGCTTTTTTCAAGGCATAGCATAGGCCACCGGCTCCCTGCTATTCTCCCGCCATGACATCGCGCGAGTCCGCCGTTTCCGAAATCACGCCCGAGGTGCTGCTGCGCGCCTATGCCTGCGGGATATTCCCGATGGCCGAAAGCGCCGATGACCCCACCCTGTTCTGGGTCGAGCCGGAAATGCGCGGGGTGATCCCGCTCGAAGGCTTTCGCATCGCCTCGCGGCTTGCGCGCACCGTGCGTTCTGACGCCTTCACCGTCACCGTCGACACCGCCTTCAAGGCGGTCATTGCCGGCTGCGCGGCGCCGCAAGCCGGGCGCGACGACACCTGGATCAACAAGCGGATCCGCGATCTCTATGTCGGACTGCACCAGATCGGGCACTGCCACAGCGTCGAGGTCTGGCAGAACGACGATCTGGTCGGCGGCCTATATGGCGTCAGCCTCGGCCGCGCCTTCTTCGGCGAGAGCATGTTCCACACCGTCAGAGACGCCTCAAAGGTGGCGCTGGTCCATCTGGTGGCGCGGTTGATCGCGGGAGGGTTTGAGCTGCTCGACACCCAATACGTCACGGAGCATTTGAAGAGCTTTGGCGCGGTCGAAATTTCCAGGCGCCGCTACCGCGCGATGCTCGACAGGGCGATCGCGGGCGAGCCCGCGGACTTTTTGAAGTTGCCCTCCGATGGGCCGGTCGGCGGCGCCGACGCGCTGGCGATCATCGCGGCGCGCGGCTGAAGACCTGTCCTCATTGGGATTGTGACATCAGTCACAGCCCCTCCCCGCGACCTCTCTTATCCCTGTTTGCACGGCTGGTGGGAATGCTCCGCCTCCGACAACGACAGGGATCGCTCAGATGAGCAACGCGCTGCAAGCGGCACTGGCGGCCGAGCCCGTCGAAAACTCCGCCGCGGACGGCGGCGCCGAACTGGCCGTTACCAGCGCGCCGCCCCCGCTCAGCTTCATCATGCCGGCCCGGTTGCCGCCGCCGCTGCCCAAGCGCCCGGCGCAGAACGTCATCGCGCGGCACTGGCGCGGCGAACTCTCGCTGCCGCGCTCATACTGGATCAATTATGTGGTGCTGGGCACCAGCTTCGGGCTTGCGTCCAGCGTTCTGGGCGCTGCGATCAACCCACGCGTTGGCGAACAGCCGGTGCGCTGGCTGATCTCGCACGGCCTGACCTGGACCGCGATCATCCTGTTCACCATCTGGGGCGCGATCGGCGTCTGGCGCGCGGCGACCGCCTACCGACGCGCAGGAAAGCGCTTCTGGGGCACCGCCGCCAAGGCGACCATGGCGCTCGGCGCTCTCCACCTCGTTTACAGTGTCTACTACGTCGCGATTCCGCAGGGCCTCGGCATCTACGAGATCGCGGCTGGCGATGCGCGCCTCGCGTCACACCAGTTCAAGGTGCTGAACAATGGCGCCATGCTGGATTTCTCCGGAGGTATCTCGTTCGGCACGGCGAAGGAGTTCGAGACCATTCTGAAGGCGATGGACAATGTGCGCACCGTGCGGCTGAACTCGAACGGCGGGCGCGTCGCGGAGGCGCAGAAGATCTCCGACCTGATCAAGGCGCGAGGCCTGTCGACCTACGTTACCCATCAATGCGCTTCCGCCTGCACCATCATGTTCCTCGGCGGCAAGCAGCGTTATCTGCACGCGAACGCACGGCTCGGCTTCCACCAGCCTTACTTCCGCGGCATGACCGCGAACGAACAGCGCATCTCGATTGCCCGCGAGCAGTCACGCCTCGAGAAGTTCGGCCTCAGCGCCGCCTTCGCCGAACGTGCCAACAGCGCAGGTCCCTCGGGCATGTGGTTTCCCGAACAGAGCGAATTGCTGCGCGAGCGCGTGGTGACGTCGATCTTCAACCCGCAGCCGCCGAAGCCGGTGGCCGCCGCGGCGCCGGCGCCATCCGCTCCCGCTTCACGTAGCGTGCCCGTGCTGCCGAAGACGCAGGCGGCCTATCAGGGGACGCCGCTATAAGGGATTGCGGCGCCTGCCCGATCCCGGCTGAGAAGATTCGCCTTGGCGTATGTCGCTGGCATCGACGAGAACCGATGCGCCGAGGACGCCGCCTAATTCCCGAACAATCCACCAAACAGCCCACCGGGCCGTTGTTGCTGCGGCGGTGGCGGCGGCGGTTGCTGCTGGAACTGCGGCTGCGGCGGCAGCCCCGACGGCGGCGGACGCGGCGCGGCCTGCTTCGGCGCCGGCGGGCGCTTGGCGGCAGGCGGCGGCGGAGCCGGCTTCGGCAGTTCAGGCTGCGCGCTGACGATGGTCTGGTCGGGGACTTTGCAGTCGGTCAGCCAGATATCGTAGACCGGGTGCTCGACGCCGTGCAGCCCGGGGCTCGCGGCGTACATCCAGCCCGAGAAGATCCGCTTCACCTCGCCCTGCAGCGTGATCTCGTCGACCTCGACAAAGGCGTCGGTATTGGCGGCTTCCGTGGACGGGCGCGTGTAGCAGGCCGACGTCTTCACGCGCAGCGCGCCGAACTGCACCGTCTCGCCGATGTCCTCGTCGAAATTGATGATCCGGCCGGTGATCTTGTCGAGGCCGGAGAAGCTGGCCTTCTTGTTGGTAACCTTCGATGCCGGCGGCTCGGACACCACCTCATCCCCCGGCTGCAGGCTGGCGGAGGCCGGCGGGACGGGTCCTTTGGGCTGGCGCTGCCCCGGTGGCAGGCCCGGCTGCGCATTGGCCGCGGGCGGCACGGCGCCCGGCGCACCTGGCTGCGGCGGCGTTACCGCGATCCCCGGCTGGGTATTCTGTGGAACGACGGTGGTGCCGGGCGGCGGCGCCAGGGGCTGGGTCTGCACGCTTCCGGGCGGAGGTACGCCCTGCCCCGGAGCGGGGCGGTTTGGCGTCGGCAGCAGCCGGCCGCGCGGCAATTCGGGCACTTCCTCGTCGTCGTCGAGTTGCTGCTGTTGCTGCTGCTGGTTGCCACGCGGGATCGCGCCTGGCGGCCGCAGCGGCGGATCGGAAAAAATATTGCCGATCTGCGCGCGCGCGGGTGGCGCAAGCGAGATTGTCGAGGCGGCCACCAGGGCCGCAATACCAGTCAGGGCAATGGTTCGAAACATCTCGCGGCTTTAAAGGGCGAATCGGGCTCGCGACATAGTACAATCTTATCCGCCGCTCGCGTGCCTACCGGTTAACACGCTGAATACGGCGGGTTGATGGTATCGAGCAAAAATGTAGCGTTTTCAAGCGACTTGGTACCGTCTCTGACCACTATTTACCATCCTTTTGCATGGGTTTCTGACACCAATCTGACACCGGATTACAGTCTGGAGCCTTGGATCGCCCCGGATTGAGCGTCAATGAGGGAGAGAGGCGCGCTAATCCGACACCGGGTCTCGACCAAGTTATCGGTCGGGAAATGATGAATTTCTGAAACGTCCCTGTAGAGTAGGGAAGTCGGGAGAGAGACAACTGAGTCGAGCGCTAAGATCGCCCGATTGACATTTGATGGAAACGCGAGCGACTGGCGGATAATGCGCATTTCAGTGACCGATTTTCGGTGCTTCCATATAGCGAACGACATAAACGTTCGCCCTATCAACATTCTGGTAGGGGAAAACAGTGCCGGGAAATCTTCGTTTCTATCGGCGGTCCGATTTCTTCTCGATCTATTCCGCGAAGATGCAAAAGCCACCTTCAATAGAGATCCGTTCTATCTTGGATCGTATGAGCAAATTGCACACTATCGCGGCGGGCGCTTTGGAAGAGCCAAGGAATTTGGTTTCTCGTTCACAGACCGAGTAGACCTACCACATCTAGAAAGACGCCAGCGACTTTTTGATCGCATAGACCTTGTCGAGCAGCTTCCAGAAGAGCAGTCAACCGACATTTCATTCTTCAACAACAGGTCACAACCGGCTATCTCAGATATTACGTTCAAGTGCGGTCCTTTTGGTTTCAGTGCATCCCTAAAAGATCAAATCTCATTAAAGATTTTTGGTCCTGGGATAGTCCTTGATATCCCAACTAAACGTGTCCGCGGCTACGATCCGCTAATTTACGACTTATCTTTCGTGGAATTCCTGATTAGAGACGGTCGTTTCTTATTGCGGGGGCCAGACGCCGATAGATCACCGCACGATACTTTGCTCGGTTTTGTTTACGACCTCTATCAGTCGGCGAAACGGACTTTACCAAGAGAGGTCGTTGCTTCCGCACCCGTGCGATCGAAGCCTTCCCGGACCTATAATCCCGGTGAGTCGATCCCCGCGGCAGACGGTGAACACATTCCATTCGTGCTTTCTCAAATCAAAGAGTTCGACAAAGAGCTGTGGACTGAGGTTGCACGAACTCTCACCCAGTTTGGAAAGGCGTCGGGATTGTTTGAAGCGGTCAACGTCAAGCGGCTCTCGAACACCGAAAGCGGTCCGTTTCAATTAGTCGTTTCTTCGGGAGGCTCAAAGTCGAACATCATCGACGTGGGGTACGGAGTTAGTCAGTGTCTTCCTATTTTAACTGATCTAATTCGGGCACCTGCACGATCACTGTTTTTGCTGCAACAGCCAGAGGTCCATCTACATCCTAAGGCGCAAGCCGAACTTGCAACGTTTTTTACCCAGATCGTAAAGCGGAAACACCACACATTATTTGTCGAAACGCACAGCGATCATTTGATCGATAGAATGAGAACAGAGGCTAGGGATGGAGCGTTCAGGCCAGAAGATATTTCCATCCTATACTTTCACCGGAAAGGGCACGACGTAAAAATTCATTCGTTAACGCTCGATGGAAAAGGAAACATACAAGGCGCCCCTCCGAGCTATCGGCAGTTTTTTCTCACAGAGGAACTAAGGTCGTTGGGGGTCAAATCGTAATGTGCATAATTATTGACGCGAATGCGGCCAACGAAATCACCTCAAATTCGCCGGACGCAGTTCCTGTTCTCAAGCGAGTTATGGGCGGTAAACTACGGATCGTAGCCGGTCAGCAGCTAAAAATCGAATTACTAAAAACACCCTTTAGAACTTTGTATAAACAATTATTGCTCGCAGGAAGATTTTCAGAGTTTTCCGATGCCGAGGTCTCCGCGGCACAAGCACACCCTTGCGTACAGCACTGCATTTCAAACGATCAACACGTGATAGCGCTGGCTCGCGCGTCTGGCGCGCGAATATTGTTTTCCAAAGACGAACCCCTTCATGCTGATTTCAAAAACAAAGCAATGATCGATCAGCCGAGAGGCAAAATATACACCTGCAAAGACCACGAACGTGTTTTGGATGAGACAGTTTGCGCATGCTGACAGCCAAGTTCTTGCGAATGTACCCATAAAGGATCATCCCCCGACACGGCGCGTAACACATCCGACCACGTCGGGAGGTTGCAATTCTTAAACAAATAAACCTCGTTGAATAACTGACACCGCTTGACACCAAGCTGACTATAAGTTTTTGATTTTGTTAGATAAATTCTACCCGACTCTTTCCGGCGGGGAAAGGGCGGTTACCCCCGTCGCGGGGACGGGCTTCGCCCGCTCCGGGGCCACTGGTCAGCCCCTGCCACAAATGAAATAGTCGGTTTCGATCAGCTTTCGCGCGGGTTGCCGTCGCGAAAACCATGAAAATCCGGGACAACCGGACGAGCCAGAGGAAATCCCAGACATGACCGATCGAATTCGCCTGGACGGCCGGGTCGCCGTCGTCACCGGTGCGGCCGGGGTCATCGGAACCGCCACCATCAAGCTATTGGCCGAGCGCGGGGCGCGCATTGTCGCCGTCGACCGCAAGGAGGCCGACCTCAAGGCGGCCATCAAGGACCTGCCGGCCTCCGCCGAGGCGCTCGCGATCGCCGCCGACGTCACCCAGGAGGACGAGGTCGCCGACTATGTCCGCGCCAGCGTCGACAAATTCGGCACCATCGACGCCTTCTACAACAACGCCGGCATCGAGGGCGACATCAAGCCGATCCCGCAATATTCGCTGGAGAGCTTTCGCCGCGTGCTCGACGTCAACGTGGTCGGCGTCTTCCTCGGTATGAAGCATGTGCTGCCGGTGATGCTCAAACAGAACAAGGGCAGCATCATCAACACCGCCTCGATCGCCGGCCTGATGGGATCGCCCTACATCGCCGTCTACAGCGCCAGCAAGCATGCGGTGATCGGGCTCACCAAGACCGCGGCCTGGGAATGCACGGGCACCGGCGTCCGCGTCAATTGCGTCTGCCCGGGCCTGATCGACAGCCGGATGCTGTCGACGATCTATCAGGGGCGCAACGGCGGCAATGCCCCGATGCCGATCGAAAAGATGGTCGACCGGATTCCGGCGCGGCGGCTCGGACATGCTTCCGAGGTCGCCTCCGTCGTGGCGTTCCTGGCGTCCGATGAAGCCAGCTACGTCACCGGCTCTTCCTACACCGTCGACGGCGGCCGCACCGCCGCCTAGCATTCGTCATTCGCGAAGCGAGTGAACTATGATGTGCAATTGCACATCTGAGAATCTCGAGATTCCGGGTTCGATGCTTCGCATCGCCCCGGAATGACAACTCAAAACACCAGAGGTTTTCGCTCTCATGCCCGTCGTTCTCGATCCCGATGCCGCCGCCGTCTACAAGGCCTTCCAGGAAGCCGGCCGCCCCCCTTACGAGTCGGGAACACCGACCCAGGCCCGTGCGATGTATCTGGCCGCCCGCCCCGTCGCCAATCCCGAACCGCCGGAACTGGAATCCGCAGAACCGCTCTCAATCCCCGCCCCGCATGGCGCGATCGCGGCCCGCATCTACACGCCGAAGACGCTGCGAAAGACCGGCGGCCTTGCGCCCTGCCTGGTGTTCTATCACGGCGGCGGCTGGGTGATCGGCGATCTCGATTCCCACGACGTGGTCTGCCGCAAGCTCGCGCATGAAGGCGAGTTGATCGTGATATCGATCGACTACCGCCTCGCCCCCGAGCACAAATTTCCCGCCGCTGTCGACGACGCCGTCACGGCGGTGAAATGGATCGCGGCCAATGCGAAAGACCTCGGCATCGACGCGTCACGCGTCATGGTCGGCGGCGACTCGGCCGGCGGCAATCTCGCGGCCGTCGTTGCGCTCGCGGCGCGTGACGGCGATGGACCCAAGCTCGCCGGCCAGGTACTGATCTATCCCGCGACGGATTTTGCGATGAAGCACCCCTCGCACAGCGAACCCGAGACCAGCATTCTGCTGACGCACTCCGTCATCAAATGGTTCTGCAACCACTATCTCAGCGGCGCTGCCGACGTCGATAATTGGCAGGCTTCACCGGCGCGTGCGCAGACGCTGGCCGGATTGCCGCCGGCCTATGTGCTGACCGCCGGCGGCGATCCGCTGCGCGACGAAGGCGACGAATACGCCGCACGGTTGAAGCAGGCCGGCGTGCTCGTGACCTACAAGCACTTCGCCGGCCAGTTCCACGGCTTCTTCACCATGGGCAAGCTGTTGCCGCAGGCCAACGTCGCGGCCACCGATATCGCGAACTGGATGAAGGCGCTGAATTGACAAACTCGCTCGTGCGACGGAATTGACGGCAACCATGCTCATCTTCGGCATACCCGTCGACTTCATCCTGTTCGCGCTCACGCTGCTCGGCGTCGCGCTGTTTCATCGCCACACCCTGCCCGTCGCGTTGACGGGGCTTGCGGCCATCATCCTCTACAAGCTGACCTTCACCGGCTTCAAATACGGCGCCGGCCTTGGTGGCCTCGGCCACCACATGGCGCATGAATGGGTGACGCTGGCCAATCTGTTCCTGCTGCTGATGGGATTTGCGCTGCTGTCGCGGCATTTCGAGGAGAGCCGGATTCCCCAGGAGATGCCGGCGCTGCTGCCGGACGACTGGAAGGGCGGCGTCATCCTCCTGGGGCTGGTGTTCGTGCTGTCCAGCTTCCTCGACAATATCGCTGCCGCATTGATCGGCGGCACCGTGGCGCGCAGTGTTTTCCAGGGCAAGGTCCATATCGGCTATCTCGCGGCCATCGTCGCGGCCTCGAATGCGGGAGGCGCCGGCAGCGTCGTCGGCGACACCACCACGACGATGATGTGGATTGCCGGGGTCAGCCCCCTCGCCGTCGTCGAGGCCTATATTGCCGCCATCGCCGCGATGCTGATCTTCGCCGTGCCCGCGTCGCTGCAGCAGCAGCGCTATTCGCCGATCGTCAAGAATCCGCCGAGCGGCCTGAAGGTCGACACGATCAGGGTGCTGATCGTCGCCGCCATTCTCATTGCGGCGCTGGCCGCCAACATCACCGCCAATCTGAAATTCCCGGCTCTGCTCGACATCCTTCCCGTGCTCGGCATCGCGGTCTGGGTGGTGATCCTTTCAACCGCGGCGTTGCGCAAGCCGGACTGGTCGGTGATGCCCGAAACCTTCAAGGGCACCATCTTCCTGCTGGCGCTGGTGACGGCGGCATCGATGATGCCGGTCGAGAAACTCCCCGCCGCCTCGTGGCCGACGACGCTCGGACTCGGCTTCGTCTCCGCGGTGTTCGACAATATTCCGCTGACCGCGCTCGCGCTGAAACAGGGCGGTTATGATTGGGGCTATCTCGCCTACGCCGTCGGCTTCGGAGGATCGATGATGTGGTTCGGCTCGTCCGCAGGCGTCGCCCTGGCGAACATGTACCCGGAGGCAAAATCTGTCGGGCGATGGATCACCCAGGGCTGGCCGATCGCGGTCGCCTATGTCGTTGGATTTTTCGTCATGCTTGCCGTGCTCGGCTGGCATCCCGACGCGCCGCATTAGCGGAGAGCGCAAGAACCAGCTGCCACGCCGCATCGCGCGCTATCCCTCGGGAATCGGGTGTCGGCGGAGTCTTCAATCTGCGAGACAACACTGCAACCGCGCACCCGCGCCTGTCGGTGAAGGCCTCGCTGTTGCAATGGAGTATCCAATGAATTCGGAAAACCAGGCGAAGCGAAATCCATTCGGCGTCATGGACGTCCCCGATCCCAACGACGCTGACGTGGCGCAGTTCGCCGGCAGCGCGACACTGGAAGGATCCGCGGAAGATGTGAACGCGGCGAGCTGGGGCACGGCTGACGGCACCAGCCGGTCCGGCACAATCGAAGGCCATTGGTCGAGCCGCTGGAACGGCGGCGCCGATCCCACCATCGCCTGCGATTCCGCCGACAAATGGAAACAGGGGCAAGGCGAAGCGAGAATGGTAGCAGATCGCGTCTATCTCTATTTCGACTGGGATTCCGGCGCACGCAAAGGATTGATCGATGCCAAGCGCCAAGGCCCGCAGCGGCTGGTCGGAAAGTACATCAACCTCACCAGCCCGGCGATCACTCGTCCCTGGATCGGCAGAATCGTGGACGACAGGCGGATCGACGGCCGCTTTCCGGAGGGACGCCTGGATTTCCGCAGATAGGGGCGTCTATTCCGCTCGCGCCGTGTGACGCCGCTGACGTGGCAGGCGCCGCCGGGTCACCCCGACGGAGCCAAATCCAATCTGCAAAGGTCAGTTTGACTTAGCGACCACCGCCGCCACCACCACCACCGCCACCACCACCGCCACCAGCATTCAACATGGCGTCGTTGTAGCGGGGATCGTTGTATTTCATGTAGGCCGGGCTGCTGTCACGGCGACCGGCAGTCGGTCGCGCACGATTCTGCTCCTGGGGAGTGTAGGTGACTCCACAACCCCACTGCCCCGGCGCGCAATGCGTATCCAGGAAAATGAACGCGTTGGCGCTGGTCGTTCCCATCGCACCCATTGCCAGGAACGCAACGGAAGCGGCCGCGAAGAGTCTCGATTTCACCGACATCTGAATCTCCATTGTCCGGTTTTTGCGAAACCGTCATGGCCCGCATACCCTTTCGACGGCACGAGGTGCAGGGCGGTTCAGTGCGAGGCTTTCAAAAATTTCTGCCCGCCGGGATGAACCTGACGTCCGGTACCGCGACGCGCCCTTGTCGGGAGAGCGACAAGATCACCCCGCGCGTGCCGCCCGCCGCAGCGATTGCGGCGGCTGGCCGAAGGCGCGGATGAAGGCGCGGCGCATCCGTTCCGGATCGCGAAAGCCGGTGGTCTCGGCAACGCGTTCAATCGCCTCGCTGGACGACTGCACGCGCTGCCGCGCCACCTCGATCCGCAACCGCTCGACCGCCTTTGAGGGCGTGGTGCCGGTCTCGGCAATGAAAGCGCGGGTGAAATGCCGCGAACTCATGCCGGCCTGCTCGGCCATGTCCTCCACCGTGAGCGGCGCATCGAGATGTTCGCGCGCCCAGGCCAGCAACGGTCCGAACCGTCCGGTCGGCGACTTCAATTCCAGCAGCGACGAGAATTGCGACTGGCCGCCGCTGCGGCGGTGGTACAGCACGAGCTGCTTTGCGGTTCGCTGCGCGATCTCGTCACCGTAATCCTCGACGACCATCGCGAGCGCCAGATCGATGCCCGCTGATATCCCCGCAGAGGTCCAGACATTGCCGTCGCGTGTGTAGATCCGATCGGCTTCCAGCTTCACTTTCGGATAGGCCGACACGAAGTGCCGCGTGCGCTGCCAATGCGTGGTGGCGCGGCGTCCGTCGAGCAGGCCGGCCTCCGCCAGAACGTAAGCGCCGGAGCAAACGCTGGCGACGCGGACGCCGCGCCTGGCCAACGCACGCACGAAAGCCAGCGTCTTCGGACAGGGCGCCGCCGTTCGCACGCCCTCGCCGCCCGCCACGATCAAGGTCGTGATCGCGTTGGAAGGTTTGAAGCCACGCGCCAGCATCTCGACGCCGGAGGTGCTGCGCACCGGACCCGGCGTCGCCGCCAAAGTCCTGATCGCAGGCGCCGCACCTGCGAAGCGCGCGGCGATTTCGAACACCGAAATCGGCCCCGCGGCATCGAGCAACTGAAAGTCCGGAAAGATCAGCACACCGATCATTTGAGGTTATGTCCTTAAATGAGGGAAATATGGCATTTCTGACAACAAGCCACCATGTCAGGATGCACGGGTCAAGTGAAATCAGGGAGGTCCTCATGTCGGCGCCGCTTCAGATCGGTCTCGTGTTGTTTCCAAAGGTGACCCAGCTCGATTTCACAGGGCCGCTGCAGGTGTTCTCCAGCGTGCCGGGCGCACAGGTGCATCTGATCTGGAAGCGCACCGAGCCTGTGCCCAGCGACTCCGTCCTGACGATCACGCCGACGGTGACCTTTGCGGATTGCCCGCAGCTCGACGTCATCTGCGTGCCCGGCGGTTTCGGCACCGACGACATGGTCAATGACGAGGAGATGCTGGCATTCCTGCGCAAGCAGGCCGAGGGCGCCAAATACATCACCTCGGTCTGCACGGGATCGCTGGTGCTGGGTGCGGCCGGCCTGCTGAAAGGATATCGCGCGGCGACGCACTGGACCGCGATGGATTTTCTCTCCGCGTTCGGTGCGACGCCGACCAGGACCCGCGTCTGCGTCGACCGCAACCGCGTCACCGGCGGCGGCGTCACCGCAGGGATCGATTTCGCGCTGACGCTGGTGTCGCTGCTGGTCGACCGGCGGACCGCGGAAGCGATCCAGCTCCGGCTCGAATATAACCCGGCGCCGCCGTTCAACTCAGGCTCGCCCGACACCGCGCCGCCGGAAATCCTCGCGCTGATGAAGGAGCGGATGGCGACGGCGCAGCTCCGCCGCGGCGAAATGATCGGCCGCGCCGCCGCAAGGATGACGTGACGGACGGCCGGAAAAATGATGCTCATCGGGGTTAATCGCTCGCCATTCACCCGCCGCGTGGCCATCACGCTCAGGGCTTACGGGATACCGTACGAGCAGCTGCCAATCTCCGGCTTCAATGATCGCGCCGAGGTGCGAGCCTCCAATCCACTCGGTCGCATCCCGGCGCTGGTGCTCGATGATGGCGACGTGCTGGTCGATAGCAGTGCTATCGTCGACCATCTCGATGAGACCTTCGGTGGCGACCGCGCATTAACGCCCGCTGCGGGATCCGACCGACGGGCCGTCCTGAAGGTTGCGGCGATCATGATGGGCGCGTGCGACAAGGGACTTCAGGCCGCTTACGAGCGCAACCACCATCCTCCCGAGAAGCAACATCAACCTTGGTTCGACGATTGCGTGGCACAGATGACGAATGCACTGGCAGCGGTCGATGTCATGATCGTACCAGACACGCCTTATTTGCTGCTCGGTCGTTTGACCCAAGCGGACGTGACGGCATTTGTAGCCGAACGGCTCGCGCGTGGCGTGGGAATCGATACGGACAAGGCAATGCCGCGCCTGCGCGCCTTGACCAGGAAGCTCGCGGACGAGTCACCTTTTCGAACGACCGAGCCCTGACGCCGCGGCCTCATCGCCTGCCAGCAGCCTCGTTGAGCGCAAACCTGGCTTCATCAGTCATGCAAAAAAGAAAAAGGCCGCCTGGTTGCCCAGACGGCCTTTCCTTTCCTACGGCGGCGCCACATTGACGGGCGATTTCAGAACCTCTGCACCGGGGGCCTATCTCCCAGCCGTATCCTGATCGGGTGCCGCTGCTCATCGGGACAGTCGCGAACTGGAGCCCGAACCGTACGCGATGGTTTCCCATCTCCGTAAGATGGGTTCATTGAACGGCGAACGGGGCAAGTGCGCAAGCATGCAGCAGCCGGTGTCCCCGCTGTTCCCGTTATTCACAGGCGAACGACGCATCCGCGCTCACGACGCGTGCCATGCCACACGGTCGTCCGCGCTCAACATAACGGTGGATCAGCTGTCTATCAGCTTCCCGGCGTCCAGGGCTGGTAGTCGCCGGTCGCCTTCGGACGGCGGCCGCTCGCCAGCGTCGAGCCGGATGGACGGTAGGCAGCCGATGTGCCGGTCAGGTTCGGCTGGTGCGGCTTTTCCCACTCGCGCGGGGTGTACGTCTCTTCGGTCGGGGCGACATCGACGGTGTGATGCAGCCAGCCGTGCCATGACGGCGGCACCCTCGTCGCTTCGGCATAGCCGTTGTAGACCACCCAGCGCCGCTGAAAGCCGAGCGTCGGATCGATCTTGCCGCCCTTGGTGCGATAATAGGTGTTGCCCTGCTCGTCCTGGCCGACCAGTTCGCCGAAGCGCCACGTCCACAACTGGGTGCCGAAGGTCTGGCCGTTCCACCAGGTGAATATTTTGAGCAGAAACAGCTTCATGAGGGCTCGGCCGGTTCGAGAAGGCTGAGCCGGTGATGCCATCGGCGCGCCCGATTGTCCAGACGCGATCGCCAATTACGGCCAGACCCCGCCGGGCCTTGGCCAGACCGTGGCGTGTCCGTCTTTGCGCCCGTTTTTGGCGTCCAATTGTCGCGGAATCAGAACGATCCGTTCATTTGGCATACAGTTCCTGCCTGACAGGTTCAGCGCTGCGCACGATCCGTGCGCTGGCTCGGGAACGCCTTTCTCCTGAAATGGTTAGGTCCGTATCCCGGAGATGGAGCCGACAATGATCAGTTTGAAAGTTTTATGTTCTGCCGCAGCGATCGCGGCACTCGTTGCACCGACCGTGCTGCCCAACCCAAGCTTCGCGCAAGCCCCGCCTAGCGCCGGGGGTGGCGGCGGAGGCGGTGGTGGCGGCCGCGGCGGTGGCGGCGGAGCCGCAATCGGTGGTGGTGGTGGCGGCGGAGCGGCTATCGGTGGCGGCGGCGGTGGTTTCCGCGGTGGCGGCGGCGGAGCGGTGATTGGTGGCGGTGGCGGCGGCTTCCGCGGCGGTGGCGGGGCGCCCCCACCGATGGCAGGCGGCATTCGTGGTGGCGGCGGCGGCGGCGTCATCGGCGGCGGTGTGGCCCCCGGCCCGAGGTTTAGCGGCGGCGGCGGCGGCGGCGTCTATCAAGGCGGCGGCTATCGCCATCGCCATCGCCACGGCGGTTTCTACCCCGGTTTCGCGGCCGGCGCCGTTATCGGCAGCGGGCTTGGCTATTACGGCAGCAGCTACGGCTACTACAACGATCCCTACTACTACGGCGACGAATATGCCGATGACGGCGTGGTGGCGGTGGTCCCCGGCGGCGACGATGTCGCTTACTGCAGGCAGCGCTACCGTTCCTATGATGTGCGGTCGAGAACCTATCTCGGCAATGACGGGCTGCGGCACCCCTGCCCGTAACGCTGGCCTGACGGCGTGAATTCCAAAGTGAACTCCGAGAGCGGCGCATTCCGTGCGCCGCTCTTTTCATGCGCGCAACGCCACCGCGACGCCGCCGAGCGTGATCACCAGGGCTGCGACCTCGCGCAAGCCCAGCGGCTCATTCAGCATGGCCGCCGCCGCCACCACGCCGACCACCGGTACCAGAAGGGTGCCGATCGACGCGGTCGCCGCCGGCAGCCGCTCCAGCGCTGCGAACCAGCAGACGTAGCACAGGCAAAACTGGATCAGCGTGATGTACACCATCGACGCCCAGCCGATCCCTGAGAGCGCCGCTAGCTGAGGCTGTTCGACGGCGAGCCCGATGATCGCGATCGGAAGGCAGCCGAGGCCGATCTGCCAGGCGGCCAGTGACAGCGGCGGCATCGCAAGCGGAAAATGCTTGGTCAGCACGGTGCCAAGCCCGACGCAGACGGCGCCCGCCAGGGCGCACAGGATTCCCGGCAGCTTCTCGACGCTGGCGTCGAAGCCATTGCCGCCGATCAGCACCGCAATGCCGGCCAGCGCGACCGTCAAGGAAAGGGCACGCAGCAGCGACAGCCGTTCGCCGAGGATCGGCCACGCCAGAAACGCCACCCAGACCGGGATCGAGATGCCGAGCACCGCAGCCTCGCTGGCACTCAGCCACAGCAATGCGAGCCCCATGAACGCAACCCAGCCGCCGAGCGACAACGTGGAAACCAGCAACAGCCGCAGCCACATTCCCCTGGGAACGCGCAGCGTCTCCTGCCGCGTCAGCGCGATCAACGCGAGGGCTGCAGCACCGACGATGCCGCACAGGCCGCGCGACGACAGCGGCGGCCATTCCGTCAGCAGATGTTTCATGATCGGGAAATTGAGGCCCCAGCCCACCGAGGCTATCGACAGGACGACGAGGCCGAGCGGCGACATTCGGGGACGACCCGCTGGGCGATGTATGGACACGGCGGGTTAGATCCGGAACCGGGGACGCATTTGTTCTAGTTCTGACACAGACTACCGAATTCGCCTCTAGGCAAATCTTATATGCACTCTATCATACAGACGGCTAGTCAACGTTCCGACTTAATCCTCGTCAGGGGTTTTGCGAGTCGCCGACTGCAGCCCGAGCAAAAGGAATCCTCGTGCCGCGCGTTCTCGTGGTCGATGACGACCCGATGGTTTGCGTTGCCATCGAAGTTTGTCTGCACAGCCAGGGTTTCGAGGTCACCATTGCCGATGGTGGTGAGGCCGGGATGCAGGCGCTCGAAGCGTCCGATTTCGACGTGATGCTGATCGACGTCTTCATGCCGCACATGCACGGGTTTGAATCAATTCGGACGTTCCATGAGCGCCGGCCGGAGGTTCCGATCATTGCGATGTCGGGCTACGCCTTCGCCAATACCGACCGGGCGCCCGATTTGCTGCGGTTGACCATCGAACTCGGCGCGGCATGCTGCCTGCGCAAGCCGTTCACGCCCAACGCGCTGTTGACCAGCGTCCGCGAATGCCTCACGAAACCGGTACAGTCTGCGCGCCTCTCGAAAAGATGAAAATAAAAGCGTCAATGCTCTCGCAGCGTATCATCCTTGGAATCGGCCTCGCGATCCTCATCCTTATCGGTGCTGCCTCCATTGGTCTCGACCTGAAGTCGCGGGCCGATACGGCTGCCGTCGACCATGCCCTGGAAGTGCTGAAGAGGATCTCGGACATCCGGCCGCTGTTGCGCCGCGCCGAAAGTGCTGCGCGCGGCTTTGCGCTCACCGGCAACCCGGACTTCGTGAAGGAATATAACGAGTCCAGTGACGCAATCCTGCCGGCCTTCGATGACCTGATCAAGACCATCGAGGGCAATCCCGGCCAAACCCAGCTGCTCGAGGAAGCCAAGGCCCAGGTGGCTCGCCAGATTGTGACGGGCGGCGAGTTGATCAGGCTCAAGAATGCGGGCGACCAGACGAGAATCGCCGCATTGCTGGCCAATGACGAGGACCGCAAGGCGACGGAGACGATCGGCGAAAATCTGGCAAAGACCGTCGCCGAAGAGCGAAGGCGTCTCACGCTCCGGCGTACCCAGTCCGAAGCCAACGGCGGCTTCCTGCTGGCGGTTGACCTGGCTTGCGTGCTGCTGATCCTGATCCTTGCGACCGTCCTCACGCGCTCGACCGGCAGGTCACGCCGTGAGTTGCAGGACTCCCTCACTGCAACCAAGGCCACCAACGAGGCGCTGGAGGCCGCGGTCGCGGAACGCACCGGGCACCTGGTCACGGCCCACGAGGAACTCCGGCATTCGACCGAAGTGATGCAGAGCACCTTTCACAGCATGGCCGAGGCGGTGCTTGTCATCGACACCAAAGGCCGCGTGCTGCTCTCCAACCCGGCTGCGGAAAAGATGCTGCGCTACCGTCCGGGCATGACCGTGGAACTGCTGCGGCAGCTGAGCACCGTCTTTCGTGCCGACGGCGTCACGCCGCTGCCCACCCGGGAGATGCCGGCGGCGCGTGCGTTGCGCGGCGAGGAGTTCGACGCCACCGAAATCGTGGTGCGGCCCAAGAGCGGCAACGCGCCGGTTCACCTCGTCATCAGCGGCCGGCCGCTGCGCGACGCATCGCGCGCCATCAGCGGCGCGGCGTTGCTCTATCATGACATCACCGCGACGCGCGAAATCGAGCGCAAGCTGCAGCAATCGCAAAAACTCGACGCCATCGGCAAACTGACCGGCGGCGTCGCCCACGATTTCAACAACATGCTGACCGTCATCACCGGCACCACCGAAAGGCTGGTCGGCGCACTCGAGGACCAGCCGGCGCTGCGGAAAACCGCCGAGCTGATCGACGTGGCAGCGGAACGCTGCATCGAGCTGATCCAGCATCTTTTGGCGTTCGCGCGCCGGCAACCGCTTCAGCCGCGCAATATCGACGTCAACGGCACCGTCCTCGACATCGCCAAGCTGCTGCGCCCTACCCTCGGCGAACACATCGAGATCGACTCGATCCTCGAGCCGGAGGTTGCGGCCGCGCATATCGATCCCTCGCAGCTGGCGAACTCGCTGCTCAACATGGCGATCAATGCCCGCGATGCGATGCCCGAAGGCGGCAAGCTGTTGCTGGAGACCCGCAACGTCGTGCTCGACGAGGCCTATGCGCAGGCCAATCCCGACGTGCTGCCCGGCCCGTACGTGATGCTGGCGGTCAGCGACACCGGCACCGGCATGTCCAAGGAGATCCAGGACAAGGTGTTCGAGCCGTTCTTCACCACCAAGGAAGTCGGCAAGGGTACCGGCCTCGGCATGAGCATGGTCTACGGCTTCGTCAAGCAGTCCGGCGGCCACATCCGGATCTACAGCGAGGAAGGCCACGGCACCACGATCAAGCTTTATCTGCCGCCCGCCCGCAGCCAGGCGCCGGCGGCCGTGGTTGCGGCCGCGCCACTGGTCGGCGGCGCCGAAACCATCCTGGTGGTGGAGGACGATGATCTGGTGCGCAACTTCGTCACCACGCAGTTGCAGACCCTCGGCTACCAGACCCTCGATACATCGGACGGCCCTTCGGCGCTGCAGGCCGTGAAAAACGGATTGCCGTTCGACCTTTTGTTCACCGACGTGATCCTGCCCAACGGCATGTCCGGCAGGCAGCTCGCCGACGAAGTCGTCAAACACCGGCCCGGTATAAGAGTGCTGTATACCTCTGGATATACCGACAACGCGATCGTGCACCAGGGGCGGCTCGACCCCGGCGTCTTGCTGCTGAGCAAACCCTATCGCAAGTCGCAGCTGGCAAAAATGATCCGCCAGGCGCTGGACTAGAGTTTTGGTTCTGATTGAATCATAACCGAAGCTCCAGACTCTTGTTTTGACGCGCGTATTTCTACCGCAGATGCGTCTACGCAATCTGCGTAAACTTATTTGCTGTGCGAACCGGTATCCTCTTCGCTCGAAAACGCTCCAGGCGCGGACTCGTTACCGCGTAGCCCGGAACGAATCGTACCACCTGGCGCTTGAATCCCGGTTCTGTTGTGCGTGGCAACCATGAACTGAGAGGCGAAAATGTTCCTGATGGGGCTTGGCGCGCTGCTCGTTCTCGGCGGAGTCTTGTACATGGCGCGCACTGCTATTTGGCGGGGATCGCTTAGCGGCCCGGACTCCTCCCGGCCGGTTCGCGGCACTCTGGAGCCGCCACGGCGCAGCCTCCGATTCCTGGGGCTGGGAACGAACTGGCCGGGCATTCTCCTTATGGTGATCGGTGCAATTCTGTTGGTGTCGGGGTCCGGTTTCTAGCCTCGCCACGGGTGCACTTGCAAACAATGAACAGCGCCGCGCCGCGGCATCAAAGTCGAACCAGTGAAGTGCGGATTGCAGTCCTTCAAATGACCCAAAGGCCCCGGAGCGATCCGGGGCCTTTTTGTTCGATCAGCGTTGGCTAGTGGGATTGAGCGGAGTGTACAGCATTCATCAACAACACACCAAAAAGAAGGACCAGATAGAGCATCGAAAACACGAACAGGCGACGAGCGGGCCGCCTTTCCTTGCCGTCGTCGCTCCGACGTAGTTGCCATGAGAGAAAAATCATGATCGCTCCAAGCATCGCTGCAGCCGCGCCATAGATGGCGCCCGCAAACCCCAGCGCCCAGGGTGTCAGCGAGATCGGAGCCAGAACAACGCTATAGAGAAGAATCTGGCGCTTTGTTTCGGCCTTGCCCGCTACGACCGGCAACATCGGCACCCCGGCTCTGGCATATTCTCCGGCAAGATTGAGCGACAATGCCCAGAAGTGGGGTGGCGTCCACAGGAAGATGATCAGGAACAGGCTGAGCGGTTCGAGCCCGACACTTCCCGTGGCCGCAACCCAGCCGATCACCGGAGGGAGTGCACCAGCCGCACCGCCAATGACGATATTCTGCGGTGTTCGGCGTTTGAGCCACATCGTGTAGACGACGACATAGAAGAAAATTGTGAAAGCCAGCAGCGCAGCCGCGGCCATGTTCAGCAAAGTGCCGAGGGCCAGGATGGCGCACATTCCAAGCGTCAATCCGAAAACCAATGCTTCCGAGCGCGATACACGGCCGCTGGGAATCGGACGCATGGCGGTACGCGCCATCACCGCATCGATGTCGGCGTCGTACCACATATTGAGCGCACCTGCGGCGCCAGCCCCGGCGGCTATGCAAAGAAGAGCAACGGCACCGGCGAAGGGATCGATGTCGCCTGGCGCGACCATAAGACCAACCAGTGCGGTAAAGACGACCAGCGACATAACGCGCGGTTTCGTCAGCGCGACATAGTCCCCGATGCTGGCGTAGCTCCCGCGAAGGAGAATCGAACGATTGATCTGCATGAGATTAATGCCTCCTCTTGCCGGCGACGTGGCGACGTCTGCGTCGTAAAAACCGATGCGATCGTCCTGAAAGATCCCTTTGCAAAACCAGCTCTGAAAAATTCACGAGCATACCGTTGTGCCGTCTAGCCCAGCGATTTGATGATTTCCCGATAGGCCGTTTCGGGAAACGCTTTCAGCGTGCGCGTCCGGATGTTTCCCTGCAGGCCCAGCTGCAGGCTGAAACGCGCCGCCACGGCGTCATCAGGAGCTTCGTAGATCGCGACGATGTCAAAGTCGCCCATGGTAAGGAAAAAGAATTTGAACTCGCCGCTCATATCCTTGAGCGCTTTCTTTGCTGCGTCCAGACGGCTGGGCGAGTCCTTCACCTTCAGAATGCCTTGCTCGGTCCAGTTTGCAAGCATGACATATGTGGTCATGGCCATCCTCCCTTTGCACGAGGCAACGGCGCCTACGTCGCAGGCGCGAAGAACACGACCCGGATGAGGTGCGTATAGTCGGATTCGAACACCATGATCGCCACGAACACCAACACCAGCACCGGCGGCAGCAGGATGGCATAGCTCAACGCCAGCCGCTCCCAGGCCATGTGCATGAAGACGGCGACGATCAAGCCGGCCTTCAACACCATGAACAGCAGGATCAGCGACCATCTGAGATAGCCTTGGAAGTGAAAGTAGTCGACGAGATAGGAGCAGGCGCTGAGGACGAACAGCCATCCCCAGACCACGAGATAGAGCTTGATCGGGTGCTGCTGGCCCTTTGCGTGCGTGGCTCCTGATGCGGGCACGTCATGCACATGCGCGTGCAGCGAAGGTTGCTGGGCTTCCAGATGTACCGCCACGTTTGTCATGCGCCGACCTCACCAAAGATAAAAGAAGGCAAAGATGAACACCCACACCAGATCGACGAAGTGCCAGTACAGGCCCATGATCTCGACGATCTCGTAGTGTCCCTTTCTGCTCGTAAAGAAGCCGCGCCTTTCGACGTCGAAGTCTCCCCGCCAGACCTTTCGCGCGATGGCGATCAGGAAAATCACGCCGAACGTCACATGCGTGCCGTGGAAGCCGGTGATCATGAAGAAGCTCGAGCCGAACTGCGCCGCGCCCCAGGGGTTTTCCCAGGGCCGTACGCCCTCCATGATCAGCTTGGTCCATTCGAAGGCCTGCATTCCGACGAACGTTGCGCCAAGCGCCGCTGTAACCAGCATCAAGACAGCGGTTTTGACGCGATCGCGGCGGTAACCGAAATTGACGGCCATCGCCATGGTACCGCTGCTGGAGATCAGGACGAAGGTCATGATGGCGATCAGGATGAGCGGGATATGGTGCCCCGCGATCTCGAGAGCGAACACCTCGCTCGGATTCGGCCACGGCACCGTCGTGGACATTCGCGCGGTCATGTAGGACAGCAAAAAACAGCTGAAGATAAAGGTGTCGCTCAGGAGGAAGATCCACATCATGGCCTTCCCCCAGGAGACATTCTTGAACGCGCGCTGATCCGAGGACCAGTCGTCGGCAATGCCCCGCAAGCCGGCGGTCTGCGCGGGCGATTCTCCAGGGTTTGTCAGCACAGTTTCTGCCATCTGGTCTCTCCTAGGTGAGCAACCGGCGACAGATGTCGACGAAATCGTCCGTCCAGCCCGTCAGCAGACCAAGCAAGACCAGCCACACCAACAGCAGGAAGTGCCAGTAGATCGTGCAGAGCTCCACGCTCAGGCGCACCTGGGCCATCTCGGCGCCGCGCCACACCCTGGCAGTCGCTCTGCCGAGCGCCACCAGACCGCCCATCAGGTGCAGCCCGTGCGCCGCGGTCATCATGTAGAAGAAGGAATTGGCTGGATTGGACGCGACGAAATAACCCGCTGCGCGCAGCTGTTGCCACGCCAGCAGTTGCCCAATCAGGAATGTAACCGCGGACGCGCCGCCTGCGCAGAGGCCGACGATCACACCGTCCATGTTGTTCCGGTGCGCGGCCACATATGCCCAATGCAGCGCAATACTGCTCAGGACCAGGACGCCCGTGTTGAACCACAGCAGCGAAGGCACGGGCATCGTGCGCCAGTCCGCCATGTTCATGCGCATCGAGTAAGCGCTGATGAAGAGTGCGAACAGCGAGCCGGCGACAGCGAGAAACACGCCCAGTCCGATCTTGGCTGCCGGCAAGGTCACTGCACCAGTGCCCGGGAAATCATCGATCGAACCTTCTTCCAGCCAGGGTTTGGCTGTCAGCCGTTGCTGCGAGAGCCACCATCCGACGATGACCGTTATCACCGCCATGAACAGGATGATGGCGCTCACGGCGCAGCTCCCTGAAGGGCCGGCGTCGCCCGCGGCTGGTTCTGCGGAATGAAGTCCTGCGCGGCACCGGGCACGCTGTAGTCATACGCCCATCGGTAGACCACCGGGAGCTCCTTGCCCCAGTTGCCGTGCCCGGGCGGGGTTTCCGGCGTCTGCCACTCCAGTGTTGTCGCCCGCCATGGATTGCCGCCCGAAGGCCTGCCCTTGAACAGGCTCCAGACAAGATTGAACAGGAACACCATCTGGGCGAAGCCCACGATTAAGGCCATGACGGTGATAAAGGCATTGAGCGTATGGGTCGATGACGGGATGAACGCCGCCTCGCCGATGTCGTGATACCGGCGCGGAACGCCGAGCAGTCCAATATAATGCATGGGGAAGAAGATCAGATAGGCGCCGAGGAACGTCACCCAGAAATGAAACTTGCCCATCCAGTCATCCAGCATTCGCCCGGTGACCTTGGGGTACCAGTGATAGATCGCGCCCAGCACGACCATGATTGGCGCCACGCCCATCACCATATGGAAATGCGCGACGACGAACATGGTATCCGAAAGCGGAACGTCCACGACGACGTTGCCGAGGAAGAGGCCCGTGAGCCCGCCGTTCACGAACGTGATGATGAAGCCGAGGGCGAACAGCATCGGAACGGTGAGATGAATGTCGCCGCGCCACAGGGTCAGCACCCAGTTGTAGACCTTGATGGCGGTCGGGATGGCGATGATGAGCGTCGTGGTGGCGAAGAAGAACCCGAATTTCGGGTGCATGCCGCTCACATACATGTGGTGCGCCCATACGACGAAGCTGAGAGCGCCGATTCCCACGATCGCCCAAACCATCATGCGATAGCCGAAGATGTTCTTTCGCGCATGGGTGCTGATCAGATCGGAAACGATGCCGAAGGCCGGCAAGGCGACGATGTAGACTTCCGGATGGCCGAAGAACCAGAAAAGGTGCTGGAACAGGATCGGGCTGCCCCCGCCATACTTCATCTGCTGGCCCATCTCGACGAGTGCGGGCATGAAGAAGCTGGTTCCCAGCAGACGGTCGAACAGCATCATGACCGAGGCGACGAACAGCGCCGGGAAGGCCAGCAGCGCCATCACGGTGGCCGTGAAAATGCCCCACACCGTTAACGGCATCCGCATCAACGTCATGCCGCGTGTACGCGCCTGCAGCACCGTCACCACATAATTCAGCCCGCCCATGGTGAAGCCGATGATGAACAGGATCAGCGAGACCAGCATGAGAACGATGCCCCAATCCTGCCCGGGGGTACCGGAGAGAACCGCCTGCGGTGGGTAGAGCGTCCAGCCGGCGCCGGTGGGCCCGCCAGGCACGAAGAAGGTCGACGCCAACACCAGGACTGCGAGCAGGTAGATCCAGTAGCTCAGCATGTTCACATAGGGGAAAACCATGTCCCGGGCGCCGACCATCAGCGGGATGAGGTAGTTGCCGAAACCTCCGAGGAACAATGCCGTGAGCAAATAGATCACCATGATCATGCCGTGCATGGTGATGAACTGGAGGTACTGGCTTGCATCGATAAAGGAAAACGTACCGGGAAATCCCAGTTGCAGTCGCATCAGCCACGACAGTACCAGGGCCACCAGCCCGATTGCGGAGGCCGTCAGCGAGTACTGGATGGCGATGACTTTGGCGTCCTGCGAAAAGACATACTGCGTCCACCAGCTTCTGGGATGATAGAGCTCAACCTCCGGCACTTCGGCAGGCGGAGCGTCCGCGCGTGCGTCATATGGGACATCGACCATAGAAAACCCTCCTTGGTCGTTTCCATCGGGGGTGATGAGTTCACACGCCCGATCGATCTTCGCAGCGGCGCCTTCCTACTTGCCGCCGGATTTGTACGTCGCCTTCGTCACGGCGTTTCGGCCTGACAATTCTGCAAACGTCTGCTGCTGCTCCAGCCAGGCGTGATACTCGCTTTCTTCCTGGACGATGACCTTGGCCCGCATCTGCGCGTGCGCCACGCCGCATAGCTCGGCGCAGAGCACATCAAACGTTCCGGTTCGGATCGGGGTCATCCAGAAATAGGTGACCATGCCAGGAACCATATCCATCTTGGCCCGGAATTCGGGCACATAGAAATTGTGCAGGACATCGAGGGAGCGGAGCAAAACCTTGACCGGCTTCCCGATCGGAAGGTGCAAGTCGCCGCTTTCGATCACGACGTCGTCTTGTCCATTCGGATCGTCGCGATTCAAGCCCATCGGGTTTTCGGGACTGATGTTGCGGACATTGGTTGTGCCCATCCGGCCATCCTTCCCCGGCAGGCGGAAGCTCCATTGCCACTGCTGGCCCATGACCTCGATCTCGGTGGCGTCAGCCGGAACCGTGACGAACTGATGCCAGACGACGAGGCCCGGCGCCAACATGGCTCCGACGCCGACCGCAGTCCCGATGGTGAGCCACCATTCGAGCTTCTTGTTTTCGGGATTGTAGGCTGCCCGCCTTCCCTCCTTGTGATGAAAGCGGAAGACGCAATAGGCCATGAACGCGATGACCGCGAAGAACACCGCTCCGGTGATCCAGAAGGTGATGCTGATGGTGTGGTCGATGTAGCTCCAGTTGGTGGCGATCGGCGTCCACCACCACGGGCTGTAGATGTGAAACAGCACCGAGCCGACTGCGACCAGAAGCAGTATGAGTGCGACAACCATCCTTCAGCCCTCCTTGCCATTCAAGGCAACGGAGACGGGATTAAAGGGCGCAGCTCACACTATCTCGATGGCCGACTTCACATGCACCATCGCAGTGTGTCTTGCCTCGCCCATATGACCGGTCGCGACATCCAAACGTGGCACGGAGCACACGTTACGACCGCTAACCATCAGATCCGGGGCGTCAGAAATTAAGATGATACCTGTCCAGCCGCGCGTCAATAGATCAATAGAGGACTACCTCGTCGGAGTGCGCCAAACGGCTGCCGCAGCCAAGCGCGCGTCAGCCGGCACAATCGTTTGCACGCAACGCACCAAATGACTGCCAACGTGCACACTTCACCGAACCGTGAGCGCTGCCTAACCGCAATCGCGTTAATCTGGCTCTGCAGGTCGCGACAAGTTTCGTCCGGCTAAGCTCCTCTTCGTTGAACTCGGGTTTACCGTACTCGGCTCGATCGCGTTTCTCGCACTTTGCGGCGGACACGCGTGGCTGGAAACCGCGTCGTTTCAGCGCCGCGACTTTCAGCACGGGAGGTGCGTCGATGGCCACTCTGTATTCCGACAACATCGCAAGAGTTGGACGGCACGTATTCGGGGACGCCGCCTCATATCCGATCCGAAAAATCGGACTATCCGACCTGCACGAGGCGCTGCGCCTGGGCTGGGAAGACTTCAAGGCAATGCCAAGCCACGCGGTCGTCGTGTGCGTGATCTATCCCGTGCTCGGTCTTGCCCTGTTCAGGATGGTCCTTGGCTATTCGGTACTGCCTCTGCTGTTTCCGCTGGCAGCCGGGTTTGCCTTGCTTGGACCGTTTGCCGCGATTGGTCTGTACGAGCTCAGCCGCCGCCGCGAGCGCGGCGAGGAAGTCGACGTATCGAAAGCGCTTCACGTGCTGCGCGCGCCGGCTTTCGGCGCCATGATCGAACTCGGCATTCTCCTGCTCGTCCTGTTCGGGGCCTGGATCGGGGTTGCGAACGCCATCTACGTTTCAATCTTCGGCCACGCTCCGGCTGCGAGCATCCCGGACTTCGCAACGCGCGTGCTGACGACGCCGGAAGGATGGTCGCTGATCATCGTCGGGTGCGGCGTCGGTTTTGTGTTCGCGGTCGTGGCCCTGTGCGTCAGCGTCGTATCGTTTCCGTTGATGCTCGACCGGCATGCGACTGCGATAGACGCGATCCGGACCTCGATCTGGGCCGTGATGAAGAATCCGGTTGCGATGGCCGCGTGGGGGCTGATTGTCGCGGCGCTGCTGGTGATCGGTTCGCTGCCGCTGTTCGTTGGACTGGCCGTCGTTCTGCCGTTGCTCGGCCATGCCACCTGGCATCTGTACCGGAAAGTGGTGGAGCCGGATCCCAATCCTCCACAGGAGGAAGAACCTCACCTGCGCAAAGGACACCGCTACGCTGCGGATTTCCCGGCCAATCTCTTCCCGTGGAGCCGTGAGAAGTGAGAGACGAGTGATACGCGGCTTGTAAGCCGTTACGACCGCGTCGCCAGCACCACGCCCGCCAGCGTGAACAGCAGCGCCACGATCTGGACTGGGCCCAGCGGCTCGCCCAGGGCTGCCGCCGAGGCCACCACGCCGATGACCGGCACCGCCATGGTGCCGATCGCGGCGACCGAGGCCGGCAGCCGCGACAGCGCGGCAAACCAGCTGACATAGGCGATGCAGAACTGGATCACGGTGGAATAGATCAGCAGCCACCAGCCGATCTGGCTGACCTTGCCCAGATCCGTGGTCTCGATCGCGAGGCCGACGATGGCGACCGGAAAGCAGCCGAGTCCGATCTGCCAGGCGGCGGCCGGGATCGGCGGCATGTCGAGCGGCAGTTTCTTGGCCAGCACCGTGCCGAGCGCAAAGCCCATCGAGCCGGCCAGCGCCATCACGATCCCCGGCAGTTTGGCGGCGGAGGCCGTTACCCCATTGCCGCCCATGATGGCAGCGAGCCCAGCGAACGCCATCACCAGCGAGACCGTGCGCAATAAAGTCGGCCGCTCGCCCAGCACCGGCCAGGCCAACAGCGAAGCCCAGACCGGCATGGTATAGGCGATCAGCGCGGTTTCGCTGGCCGGCAGCCACAGCAGCGCCAGCCCCATCAGCACCATCCACCCCGTGACATTGAGCAGCGCCGCCAGCATCAGCCGCGGCCACAGCGCCCGGTCGACCCGCAGCGTCTGTCCCCGCAGCAGCGCCAGCGCCGCCAGCAGCAAGGCCCCGATCACCCCCGTGACGCCGCGCAGGGTCAGCGGCGGCAGTTCGCCGAGCAGGAATTTTGTGACCGGCCAGTTAAAGCCCCACCCCACCGAGGTGATGGCGAGGAACATAAGGCCGGCGGGTGCGATACGCGCACGCGCAGCTGGTGGCACAGGCTCTGTCATGAACGACCGGCAAGGACCGAAAAAGAATCGGAGAAAAGGGAATCGGCTCAAGAATCAGCCGGAGGGAATCGGCGGCGACTTTGGCCCTTATCGGGGCTAGCTACCATCGGCCCGCCGGCATGCCAGGGTGGAGTTCTCCGTAGCCTTACGTGAGTCTCCAAAGCGCAATCCCGGAAGGCCCGGAACAGGCGAATAAATACTTGTCCTGTGAACAGCCGGGAGAAGGCTGCGCTCCACAGGCCGGCAACTTTTTTTTCCTTGTCGAATCTGTGAGGACTCACTGATACTTGGGCCGATCACAGGCGCGAGATCACCCCCTGTTATCCCCCTCTTTCCACCATATTTAGTATTTGATTCAGGAACTCGTACTAGTCCTTGACGGGCGTAACGGACTTGGCCTAGCTTTCTTCCTGTTCGGCGCGAGTGTGTTTTGGGTCCCCGCCGGTCATCCCAAAAGGGTTCCGAAATGACCACTCCGTCCGCCGGTCGAGGCCGCGGCTGAGGACTTTTCTGCCCTTAAAACCCGGGAATTCCTCTCGGAATTTCTGGGCAGTTCGGGGCGCGAAAACGGGGCCGCAAGGCCCGAAAAAAGCGGGCCGGAACAGGCCCAAAGTGACGCGGCAAGTGAAGCGTTGGGGCGTTGATTGCATGACCTGGAAGGCCCGGATCGGGAGCCAGGAAATGCCAGAGAGACAGACCGGGTTCACCGGTTGAGCTGCGGATCAAGGGATCAGGGTTGCAAGGGCTATTCTTATAGTCCCGACGCAGCCATGGTTCGGGAGGTCCGCTCAAGGATAACATTCCGGAACCCGCGACAATGCGGACCGGTCAGAAGAAGACGGGGCACGACCATGCGAATCGAACGGCGCAACACGACTCAAGGCCAGTCACCCTACGCAGGGATTGATTTCAGATTAACGACATCGGAGATCCGCAATCCCGATGGTTCGATCGTGTTCCGGCTGGAAAACGTCGAGGTGCCGCAGTTCTGGTCGCAGGTCGCTTCCGACGTGCTGGCGCAGAAGTATTTTCGTAAAGCGGGCGTCGCCGCGCGCCTGAAGAAGGTCGAGGAAGAGACCGTGCCGTCCTGGCTGTGGCGCTCGGTGCCCGACACCGAGGCGCTGGCCCTGCTGCCTGAGAACGAGCGCTTCGTCAGCGAACTCTCGGCAAAGCAGGTGTTCGACCGCCTCGCCGGCTGCTGGACCTATTGGGGCTGGAAGGGCAGCTACTTCTCGAGCGAAGAAGACGCGCAGGCGTTCTTCGACGAGCTGCGCTTCATGCTCGCAAAACAGATGGTCGCGCCGAACTCGCCGCAGTGGTTCAACACCGGCCTGCATTGGGCCTACGGCGTCGATGGCCCCGGCCAGGGCCACTACTATGTGGACTGGAAGACCGGCAAACTCACAAAATCAAAATCGGCCTACGAGCATCCGCAGCCGCACGCCTGCTTCATCCAGGGCGTCGATGACGACCTCGTCAACGAGGGCGGCATCATGGACCTCTGGGTCCGCGAAGCCCGGCTGTTCAAATACGGCTCCGGCACCGGCTCCAACTTCTCGCGCCTGCGCGGCGAAGGCGAGCGCCTGTCCGGCGGCGGCCGCTCATCCGGCCTGATGAGCTTCCTCAAGATCGGCGACCGTGCGGCGGGCGCGATCAAGTCCGGCGGCACCACGCGCCGCGCGGCCAAGATGGTCGTGGTCGATGCCGACCATCCCGATATCGAGACCTATATCGACTGGAAGGTGAAGGAGGAGCAGAAGGTCGCGGCGCTGGTCACCGGCTCCAAGATCAACCAGAAGCACCTCAAGGCCGTGCTGAAGGCCTGCGTCAATTGCGAAGGCTCCGGCGACGACTGCTTCGACCCCGAGAAGAACCCGGCGCTCCGCCGCGAGATCAAGCTCGCGCGCCGCGCGCTGGTGTCCGACAACGTCATCAAGCGCGTGATCCAGTTTGCCAAGCAGGGCTACAAGGACATCGACTTCCCGACCTACGACACCGACTGGGATTCGGAAGCCTACCTCACGGTATCAGGCCAGAACTCCAACAACTCGGTCTCGCTGAAGGACGATTTCCTGCGCGCCGTCGAAACCGACGGCGACTGGAATCTGATCGGCCGCACCAGCAAGAAGGTGACGAAGACGCTGAAGGCCAGGGATCTCTGGGAAAAAATCGGTCACGCCGCCTGGGCGTCGGCCGACCCCGGCCTGCACTTCAACACCACCATGAACGACTGGCACACCTGCAAGGCGTCCGGCGACATCCGCGCCTCCAACCCGTGCTCGGAATACATGTTCCTGGACGACACCGCCTGCAATCTGGCGTCGGCCAACCTGATCACCTTCTACAGCACCACGACAAAACGCTTCGACGTCGAGGCGTATGAGCACCTGTGCCGGCTCTGGACCGTCGTCCTGGAAATCTCCGTGATGATGGCGCAGTTCCCGTCGAAGGCCATCGCCGAACTCTCCTACGAGTTCCGCACGCTCGGCCTCGGCTTTGCCAACATCGGCGGCCTCCTGATGACCATGGGCCTGCCTTACGACAGCAAGGAAGGCCGCGCGCTGTGCGGCGCGCTGACCGCTGTTATGACCGGCGTGTCCTATGCGACCTCGGCCGAGATGGCCAAGGAATTGGGCCCCTTCCCCGGCTACAAGAAGAACGCCGCGCACATGCTGCGCGTGATCCGCAACCACCGCCGCGCTGCGCATGGTGAAAGCCGCGGCTACGAGGCGCTTGCCGTCAACCCGGTGCCGCTGGATTACGCCAGCGTGCCGCAGACCGACATCGTCGAGCGCGCCAAGGCCGCCTGGGACCTCGCGCTGCAACTGGGCGAAGCCCACGGCTACCGCAACGCGCAGACCACGGTGGTGGCGCCGACCGGCACCATCGGCCTCGTGATGGATTGCGACACCACCGGCATCGAGCCTGATTTCGCGCTGGTGAAATTCAAGAAGCTCGCCGGCGGCGGCTACTGGAAGATCATCAACCAGGCCGTCCCGGTGGCATTGCGCACGCTCGGCTACCGCGAAGCTGATATCGCCGAGATCGAGGCCTATGCCGTCGGCCACGGCTCGCTCTCCAACGCGCCCGGCGTCAACGTCTCCACCCTGAAGGCCAAGGGTTTTACCGACGAAGCCCTGGCCAAGGTGGAAGCCGCGCTGCCGACCGCGTTCGACATCAAGTTCGCCTTCAACAAGTGGACCTTTGGTGAAGAATTCCTGCGCGAAACGCTGAAGCTGGCGCCGGAAGTCATCGCCGCCCCCGGCTTTGACCTGCTCGCCGCCGTCGGCTTCACCAAGCGGGAAATCGAAGCCGCCAACGTGCACATCTGCGGCGCGATGACAGTGGAAGGCGCACCGCATCTGAAGGCCGAGCACTATCCGGTGTTCGACTGCGCCAACCCCTGCGGCAAAATTGGAAAACGCTATCTGTCGGTCGAGAGCCACATCCGCATGATGGCGGCCTCGCAGCCCTTCATCTCGGGTGCGATCTCCAAGACCATCAACATGCCGAACGACGCCACCGTCGAGGATTGCAAGTCCGCGTACCTGCTGTCCTGGAAACTGGCGCTGAAGGCCAACGCGCTCTACCGCGACGGCTCGAAGCTTTCGCAGCCGCTGAACTCGCAGCTCATCAGCGATGATGACGACGAGGATGATGCGACCGACGCGTATTACGACAAGCCGATGGCCGCGCGCACCGCGCAGGTCTCGGAGAAGATCGTCGAGAAACTGGTCGAGCGTATCGTCGTGATGCGCGAGCGCGAGAAGATGCCGGACCGCCGCAAGGGCTACACCCAGAAGGCGGTTGTCGGCGGGCACAAGGTCTATCTGCGAACCGGCGAATATGACGACGGCCGGATCGGCGAGATCTTCATCGACATGCACAAGGAAGGCGCGGCGCTGCGCTCCTTCATCAACAACTTTGCGATCGCGGTCTCGCTCGGCCTGCAATATGGCGTGCCGCTGGAAGAATATGTCGACGCCTTCACCTTCACCCGCTTCGAGCCGGCGGGTCCCGTGCAGGGCAACGACAGCATCAAGTACGCGACCTCGATCCTCGACTACGTGTTCCGCGAACTTGCGGTCAGCTACATGAGCCGCTTCGACCTCGCCCATGTCGATCCCTCCGAGTCGAATTTCGACGCGCTCGGCAAGGGCGTCGAGGAAGGCAAGGAGCCGGACGGCAGCCAGGGCCACCACCAGGCGACAAAGTATCTGTCCAAGGGCCTCACCCGCTCGCGCACGGATAATCTGGTTGTCATGCGCGGCGGCTCGACCGCCGTCTCCTCCGGCTCCGACCAGGCGCCGACAGGCGGCTCGCGCGTCACCTCCCTCGCCGCCCACGGCGCCACCTCCCGCGCAGCCGACGCCGTCGAAGGCGCCGTCGCCCTGAAGCAGGAAGCCCAGCACGACCTGTCACCGACGGAAAAGCTGGAAGCCCTGCAGTGGAGCAAGGCCGGCGCGGCGCAGGCCGCCCAGCCCACCGTGACCAAAGCTGAACGCCGTGCGGAGGCCAAGGCGCGCGGCTACGAAGGCGAGATGTGCTCGGAGTGCGGCAACTTCACGCTGGTGCGGAACGGGACCTGCATGAAGTGCGATACGTGTGGAAGCACGACGGGGTGCAGCTGAGCGAACACACGTGAAAAGAGGGTGGCGCAACATGCGCCACCCTAGACTGAAAGGAACAAATACAGTACGAACTACTGTTTATACTGGTAGAGTTTTGATTTGATGCCTGACTCAAAAAGGTCGACAGGTCGACCGGCCCGCTCGCGGAGAATTCGGCCGCAGGTTCAAGCGCAACACATCGACTATGCACTTCATACGCTAGGATGGGCTTCCTTCCAGGACTTATGTGCATCCGTTTTTGAAGTCGTATTCGACCGACCTGTGAACTTCTATTCTAAGACACACGACGGGGGCCGCGACGGCTCATTCAAGGGATTGATCGACCCTCGACCGGGTAAGAAATCAAAACGAGATTCTACGCTTCAAACCAAGCACGTCAGTCGCGCGGACACGTCGCTCACACTAGCGAGCCTGTCTTCGGAACGAAAGAAGGTACGGACCTTAGTCAAACAGGGGCGAGCCGATAGTTATAGCTCGCCACAAAGACCTCTTTCATCTTCACTACGAGGAAGTCCTTCTGTCCTTCGCCGGATTTGCGTCCTCCGGTGACGTTATCCAGTGCTTCGTCGGAGATTTTGTCGCTCGCTTGAACCTGCTCGGTCTTCATTGTCCCGCTCCGTGTTGTGTGGCGCTGTGCGCCGTTGAACTGGAGCGAGTATGCCGGGCGGCGATCAGGCTTACCGTGACGTGCGTCACAAAGGAAAAGCCCCGCCGGTTAGGGCGGGGCTAAAGCAGCGCTCTTAGCGCGATGCTCTTATTTTCCGCCCTTGGGCTTTATGCTGAGACCCTTCAGCGTGCCCTCCGCACCCTCGGTGATCTTGTCGAGGCCCATCCGAATCCCCGTTCCAACAGCAAACGAGCCTACAATGACGGCGATATACACAAAGCCGCCAGACACAGCGTCGAGTTCGTTGTCAGTAAGAGCGGGCATCGTGTTCATATGTGAAGAGTGGGTCTGCATGACGAGCCTCCAGGTTGGGGTCGGGATCATCCAGACCGTGCTCTTAACTAGAGCGAGCCCGGGACGGGCGCTGTGAGCAACATCACACTGTGACCCGCCTGCGCACCATCGGCACGAGATCGCAGTTCGCGACTCGCGACCAGACCGAAAACCCCTCGGTGTTGCGCCTGGGTGACAGCCCTTTCTCCCCACCTTCGATAGCCTGTCATCATCACAGTGCGTGAGGTGTGCCATGACCGAGCGTGTTATTTCGGAATTGTCGAACTATTCGTATGAGGCAATTTTGGCAGTCTGTGGCGTGGGTTCGTTGGTGTCGCTCCTTGTCGCAGCTACTGCCTGAAGAGGCCACCAACTGAAGCGGCCTAACGCTCGCGGCGAAGCTTCGCTCATTCGTGCACCGGCCCCACACTGGCGAGGCCCATAGGGCGGATTGAAGCCGACCTGTCCGCCGTAGCTCGAAGAGCGAAGGCGGAAGGCGCAATCCGCCGTTTTCGGATCAAGCTAAGGCGGCGGATTACGCTTCGCTCCAATCCGCCCTACGCGTTACTTGAATCGGGTTCGCCGCCGCCGCATTTCCATGATCAGGTGGCCCGACGCGCAACGCTGCGTCCCACCACACGCCGGGCCAGTCAAACCAAAGCGGGGTTGAGGGGCGCCGGTTTGACCGAATCGTTGATATCCGAACTTCGTGGCAGAAACCGGCCGGCGCCGGGCTGTTCGCGTGATGGCTGACGGTTAGCGACGCGAACGCGATGAACGAGCGTAGCCCGGATGAGCAAAGCGATATCCGGGGCGGTGCAGAAATGGTCCCGGATGTCGCGGAGCCAGTCATCGGGCGCGCATTCGCGCGACCCGTTGGCTCATCCGGGCTACGCTTGCTGACAGGCGCGCGTCCAATCCCATCTCGTCATGCCGGGGCGCGTCCCGGCATGACGTCATCTTGTGACGAGGCCGCTCCAGCCCCGACAGCGCAACTCTAGGCGACCATCGTCCGGCCGCCGCCGAAGTTGATGTTCGCCCATGGCGAATAAAACTGTTTGACCCAATTCAGGTACTGGATCTCGCCTTCGATCGCCCGCCGTCCGCCGCTCACCTGGTCGAGGTCGGCAACCGACAATTCCACCGTGCCCTGGCTGCCGAGTTCATCGTTCCGCGTCTTCATGTTCTGCTCCGTTGGATAAGAAAGAAGGATCATCCTTCGATTTATCGGGTCAGGATGAGACCACGGCGATTCAATTTCCGTGATTTGAATCACGTGCCCCCGTAGGGCGGATCGCAATTGTCGCTCGGTTTCCGTTGTCGTCCCGGCCTAGTGCGCAATTGCGCACGGGGGGCCGGGACCCATACGCCGCGGCCTGTATTGTTCGGAAAGAAGATAATGACCGGCACGCAACACAACAGCCGACGGTGGCTATGGGTCCCGGCCCCGTGCGCAATTGCGCACTAGGTCGGGACGACATCGGAGAGTGTTCTTCGAAAACGGCGGATTACGCCGGAGCCTGTCACCGGGCCGCGCCTTGCGCGGACCCGTTCGGCTAATCCGCCCTACCGCCCTGCCGCTCCTTCGAATTTCGCCTCGAGATGAATCCACGAACTGTGCGGAGCATCACACCAGGCATCGCGGGTTCAAGGCAGATTGCGACCAGTAGAGACGATCTCGAACACGGGCTTGCCACGACCAATGTCAGAACCTCCCAGGAAATCGATTGCCATGCGCGTTGCGAAGGTTCTCCTTGGCAACGATGAGCCCGCGTTCATTGCCGCCGCGGCTGGAGCATCAATTGCCTGGGGCATCCTCATGGCTTGCCAGACCAGCTATCTCGGCCCCCGTCCGGCCCCGCCGCTTTGGCAGGCGATCGGAAGCGGGATCGCGGTCGGCATGTTTCTGATGCCGTTCTTTTTCATGGGGATTTCCCGGGCAATCGGGTTCATGTCGCATTGGGCGGCCCTCGTCCTCATGAGCGCCGCATTCTATTTTCCCCTTGTTCTGGTGCACATGAGAGCACTCCAGCTCCCCTCCTCCGCATTCATGGCCGTAAGCGTCGCCTATGCAGCTGCGGCCATCCTCGTGGCCAGACGGATCGTGAAATGGCACCGCCGCGCGTCCGTGCAATAGCTGCCGCTGCTCCGTAGCCGAAGGCTTCATTCACTTGTTCGGATTGCAGCAAGTGCACCCGTAGGGCGGTTTGGAGCGCAGCGTTTCAGTTGTCGTCCCGGCCTAGTGCGCAATTGCGCACGGGGGGCCGGGATCTACCGTGTTAGCTGTCAAGAGGCGTTAGCGCCTTTCCAAGGCTGTCCGGACCT
Organism: Bradyrhizobium sp. AUGA SZCCT0182; assembly: GCF_018130185.1. Classification (NCBI taxonomy): domain Bacteria; kingdom Pseudomonadati; phylum Pseudomonadota; class Alphaproteobacteria; order Hyphomicrobiales; family Nitrobacteraceae; genus Bradyrhizobium; species Bradyrhizobium sp. AUGA SZCCT0182. The sequence continues at coordinate 140,043 of NZ_JAFCLY010000023.1, forward strand.
GATTACGGCATTGGCG
>NZ_JAFCLY010000024.1:0-130315 GCF_018130185.1 Bradyrhizobium sp. AUGA SZCCT0182
CATGTGCAGCATTCTTATGCACAATCGCACATGAGACCGCGGGTGCAGCGCGCATCCGGCATTCCCTGCGCCCTCTGAATTGAGAGGGTGAAGAATTTTCAATAGCTCGGGCGCAATGCGTCGCGGGAACGCGAAACTATATCCGCGTCGTCCCGGCGAAGGCCGGGACCCATAGCCACAGGAAGAAGTTTTGCGAATGGTCTCTGTTACCGTAACTTCACCGAGAGATCACGCGGTATGGGTCCCGGCCTTCGCCGGGACGACGATGGTTGAAACACCGTCCCCGAAAACCACCCTACCCGATCGGCTTCAGCCCCGCTTCGATCGCCGCGCGGCGCGGTTCGAGGAACGGCGGCAGCGCCAGTTTCTCGCCGAGCGTTTCCATCGGCTCGTCGGTCGCAAAGCCGGGACCGTCGGTTGCGATCTCGAACAGGATGCCGTTGGGCTCGCGAAAATAAAGGCTGCGAAAATAAAACCGGTCGACCTCACCGCTGTTGGGCACCCGCAAATCCGTCAGCCGCTGCGTCCAGGCGTGATACTGCGTCTCGTCGGGCGTGCGGAACGCGACGTGGTGCACGCCGCCCGCGCCTTGGCGCGCCATCGGCGACGCCTTGTCCTCGAGTACATGCAGTTCGGCGGCGGGATTGCGCTCGTCCTTTGCCTCGCCCATCGCGAACACGTGAATTTGCGCGCCGTGCGCGGCGTAGTCGCGCACGCGGCGCATGTTCATGACCTCGGTCAGCACGAACGCGGTGCGGGGCAGATCGTGCACGGTGAGCACGATCGGGCCGAGGCCGCGGATCTGATGCTCCGCCGGAACCGTACTGCGCTCCCAGGGCGAGGAAGCGCCCGCCCCGCCGTCATCGATCAATACCAGGCGCTGCCCTTCGCCATCCTCGAACGGCAGCGTCAGCCGGCCGTCTACTTCGATCACATCCCCGGTCACGCCGCCCGCCGCCTTCAGGCGGTCGCGCCAGAACCCGAGCGTCTTTTCATCGGCGACCCGCAGGCCGGTGCGCGAGATCGAATTGGTGCCGCGCCGCTCCGGCGCCGCCGGAAAATCGAAGAAGGTAAGGTCCGTGCCGGGATTGGCTTTGCCGTCGGCATAGAACAGATGGTAGGCGCTGACGTCGTCCTGGTTGACCGTCTTTTTGACCAGCCGCATGCCGAGCAGGCCGGTGTAGAAGGCCAGATTGTCGCGCGGCTTCGCCGAGATCGCGGTCAAATGGTGAATTCCGGTAAGCTGCATGGCATCATCCTTATCGCGAGAAAAACAGGTGCGGCGATTTGGGTCTTCTGCGGGATCATGTAGGATATAGTGTGATTATTCGCCAGCGGCCCTGTCGCCGGCCTGTTCAGGGACAATTTCCATGACCGAACACCTCATAGTGTCTGACGAAGACGCGACGCGCGTGATCACGATGCGGCGGCCCGAAAAGAAGAACGCGATCACCCAGGACATGTATCGCGCGATGAGCGATGCGATCGACAAGGCGCAGGACAATCCGGCCATCCGCTGCATCATCATCACCGGCGGCTCCGGCGTGTTCACCGCCGGCAACGACCTGGAGGATTTCCTGAAAGACGGCACCTCCAATGCCGATGTGCCGCGCGCCTCCAACGCCGCAAAGTTTCTGTATTCGCTGGCGCACAACACCAAGCCGCTCATCGCCGCCGTCGACGGCATCGCGATCGGCATCGGCACCACCATGCTGTTCCATTGCGACCACGTGCTCGCCAGCAGTACCGCAACGTTCTCGACACCGTTCATCAATCTCGGGCTGGTGCCGGAAGGCGCCTCCAGCCTGTTGGTGCCGCGCGCCATGGGCCACCAGCGCGCATTCGCGATGCTGGTGATGGGACGCAAATTCAGCGCCGACGATGCGCACGCCGCCGGCTTCGTCAACGTCGTGGTGGCGCCGGGGCATACCGAGGCCGAAGCGCGCAAGGTGGCGCGCGAAATCTGCGCGCTGCCGGCCGAAGCGGTGGCGATCTCGCGCAAGCTGCTAAAACTGCCGCCGGAAGACCTGACCCGCCGGATCGACCAGGAAGGCCATCTGTTCGGCGAACGGATGCGCTCCAAGGAAGCGATATCAGCGTTCAAGGCCTTCATGGAACGCAAGAAGGGGTAGCCGGCAAGGCGTGATACTCACCCGCCGTCATTGCGAGCGCAGCGACTTGTCCGCCGTAGCTCAACGAGCGAAGGCGGAAGCAATCCATCGCGCCGCATGAAGAAAGAATGGATTGCTTCGTCGCTACGCTCCCTTGTACAAACGCATCGCGTTTGTTGCAGGCAATGACGGTGCCATGAGAATTCTCTTCAATCCTATTCTTGCCTTGGCGATCACGGCCGCGCTTGCCACATCATCGCACGCCCAGACCCCCGCCCCCATCGATCTGCGCATTCTCGCGATCAATGATTTCCACGGCTATCTCCGCCCGCCGCAGCTCGGGATCCGGATAGCCGATCCCGAGGACAAGACCAAAAAAACCTTCGTCGCCGCCGGCGGGGCCGAACACATGGCAACACTGGTCAAGGAACTTCGCGACGGCCACAAGAACTCGATCTTCGTCGCGGCCGGCGATCTGATCGGCGCCAGTCCGTTCCTGTCGGCGATGTTCCATGACGAGCCCACCATCGAGGCGCTGTCGATGATGGGGCTGGATATTTCCTCGGTCGGCAATCACGAGTTCGACGAGGGCAAGGCCGAACTGCTGCGAATGCAGAACGGCGGCTGCCATCCGGTCGACAAGTGCCAGGGACCGCATCCCTTCCTCGGCGCGAAATTCCGCTATCTCGCCGCCAGCACCTTCGAGAAGGCGACCGGAAAAACCGTGCTTCCCGCCTATGAGATCAAGACGTTCGAGGGCATTCCGGTGGCCTTCATCGGCCTGACCCTGAAGGGCACGCCCAACGTCATCTCGCCGGAGAGCGCCGCCGGCCTCGAATTCCGCGACGAGGCCGAGACGGTGAATGCGCTGATCCCCGAACTGAAGGCGCGCGGCGTCGAGGCCATCGTGGTGCTGATCCATGAAGGCGGCCTGCCGACCGGCGACTACAATGAGTGCCCGGGCATATCAGGCCCGATCGTCGATATCGTCAGGAAGTTCGACCGAGCGGTCGACATCGTCGTCTCCGGCCACACCCATCAGGCTTATGTCTGCGAGATCGACGGCAGGCTGGTCACGTCAGGCGACAAATACGGCACCATCGTTACCGCCATCGACGTCAAGCTCGATCCCGTCAGCCGCGACATCGTCAGTGCCAGGGCCAACAACACCATCGTCCGCACCGAGACCTACGCCAGGAATCCTGAGCAGACCGCACTGATCGAAGCCTATGACCGGGTGGCAGCGCCGATAGCCAACCGTCCGGCGGGCTCGATCACGGAAACGCTGTCGCGCGTGCCCAACAATGCCGGCGAGAGCCCGCTCGGCGATGTCATCGCCGACGCGCAGCTGGCGGCGACCAGTGCGCCTGCGAACGGCGGCGCGGTGATGGCGTTCACCAATCCCGGCGGCGTGCGCATCGACATCACGCGCAAGGAAGATGGCGCGGTGACCTATGCGGACCTGTTCGCGAGCCAGCCGTTCCGCAACCAACTGGTGACGCTGACGCTGACCGGAAAGCAGATCAAGGACATGCTGGAGCAGCAATGGTTCGATCCGAAACGGCCGCGGATCCTGCAGGTCTCGAAGGGCTTCAGCTACGCCTGGGACAACACCAGGCCGGACGGCGAGCGCATTCTCCCTGAGCGGATGGCGCTGAACGGCGCGCCGATCGAACCCGCCGGGAACTATCGCGTGACCGTCAACAATTTCCTCGCCGTCGGCGGCGACGGCTTTACGATCCTGACGCAAGGAACCGCCCCGCGAATCGGCGTCTACGACATCGACGCGTTGAACAGCTATTTCCTGGCCAACAGTCCGGTCGCCCCCGGTGCCGTCAATCGCATCGCCCGAATCAACTGAGCCAGCCCACCGCCGCGCGGGGTGGAACCATGGCCCCTTTCCGAGCGGCCGCCGAGCGCCTAGATTGTGCGTTCGCGGCCCGCCCGCACGCCAGGATTTCGCATGACGCTGTTACTGACGCATTCCGCCTGTCTCGACCATCTGACGCCGCCGGGACATCCCGAGCGTCCCGACCGGCTGCGCGCGGTCGCCGAGGTGCTCGGCGAGGATCGCTTCAAGGCGCTGGCGCGCGGCGAAGCGCCGGAAGGCAGTCTCGATTCCGTGACGCTGTGCCATGGCGAGCATTATGTCGGCGAGCTCCGCCACATCGCGCCCACCAGCGGCCTGATCTATATCGACGGCGACACCTCGATGTCGCCGGGCACCTGGGAAGCCGTCATGCGCGGCGTCGGCGGCGCGGTGGCCGCGACCGACGCGGTCATGTCCGGCGCCCATCACAACGCGTTCGTCGCAGTCCGCCCGCCCGGCCATCATGCTGAAGTGAGCAAGCCGATGGGCTTCTGCTTCTTCGACAATGCCGCAATCGCCGCGCGCCATGCCCAGCGTAAATACGGCATCGCGCGCGCGGCGGTGGTCGATTTCGACGTCCATCACGGCAACGGCACGCAGGATATTTTCTGGTCCGATCCGACCGTGATGTATTGCTCGACGCACCAGATGCCGCTGTTTCCCGGCACCGGCGCCTCCGGCGAGCGCGGCGAGCACGACACCATCGTCAACGCGCCGCTGGCGTCGGAGGACGGCAGCGTCAAGTTCCGCATGGCGTTCGAAAACCTGATCCTGCCGCAGCTGCAGAAATTCAGCCCCGAGCTCATCATCATCTCGGCCGGCTTCGACGCGCATTTCCGCGATCCCCTGGCCTCGCTCAACGTGAAGGCGGAGGATTTCGGCTGGGTCACGCGCAAGCTGATGGATGTCGCGGACAGCAGCGCCGGTGGCCGGGTGGTCTCGGTACTGGAGGGCGGCTACGACCTGCAGGGGCTGAAAGAGTCGGTCGCATCCCATGTCACCGCATTGATGGGCACGTAAATCCCCGCCACAATACGCCCGCAAAACTTCGCTTGATTCTGCGCATCACGATTTGATCTGCGCATCCGGGAACACAATATGGCTGAAAACACCCAAGTGGACGTCAAAAAGCTGAGCTTCGAGCGCGCGATCGAGGAACTTGAATCGATCGTCAAGCGGCTCGAGGACGGCAAGGTGCCGCTTGAGGAATCGGTTGCGATCTACGAGCGCGGCGAGGCCCTGAAGCGGCGCTGCGAGGAACTGCTGCGGCAGGCCGAGGCCCGCGTCGACAAGATCACCACCGACGCCAGCGGACAGGTGACGGGCACCGAGCCGCTCGATGTTCAATAATCGAGAACATTAGGCGAATTTGACACCTGCCATCCCGCAAGGGCCCGAAATAGCGACCGAATTAGCTACCTAATTAGCCGCCGAATTAGTTCTTGGCGCGCAAAACGGCCTGATATAGTCCGGCCAGCACCCGGGGACAGTTCGTGCGCGTTCAGCACCGCCATATCATCTACATACAGGGGTACGATCCGCGCGGATTGGCGCAGTACTACCGCATGTTCCGTACCGAACTGCGGAAATTCGGCCGGCTGTACCAGCTTTCCGCCACCATCAGCCGGCCCAAGGTTGCAGCCGACGACGAGATGGCGTCCTGGACCATCGAGACCAAGGCGGACGACTGGCAGACCCGTACCAGCTACGACTTCCTGCGTTTCGAAGACTTCATCCAGCGCGACCTCGCCTCGCCGATCTGGCGCACGGTGTTCAACGCGGTCTGGATCTACTGGCGGCTGGTGTTCAACGGCACGCTCGCGCGGTTCACACGTGCGAACTGGCGTTTCGCGGCCTTCATCACCTATCCGCATTTCGTGCTGCTGCTGGAAGCCCTGGGCTCGGCGGGTATCGCCTTCGTATTCATGAAGGGCCTCGACGCGCTGGGTATCCCGGCGCCATTCAGCATTGCCGCTTCTGTCGCGATATTCGTGGCGCTGCTCGGCACCGTGCTGAAATACACCGAAAACAGCACTTACGTGCTCTATCTGCTGTCCGACTGGATCTGGACCTGGGACTTTGCGCACCGCGCCCGCCCCGACTGGGACCAGCGCCTCGACCGCTTCGCGCAGCACCTCGTCAATGTGGCGCATTCAAGTGACGCCGAAGAGATCATCGTTGTCGGCCACAGTTCCGGATCATTCCTGGGCACCGAAATGCTGGCGCGTGCGCTTAAGCTCGATCCCGCACTGGGGCGTCACGGTCCGCGCATCGTGCTGCTGACGATCGGCGGCAATTTACCCATCATCGGCTTCCACGCGGCGGCGAAGGATTTCCGCGAGCATCTGCGCCAGCTCGCCGTCGAGCCGTCGATCGACTGGATCGACTGCCAGGCCCGCAAGGACGTGATGAACTTCTACCAGTTCGATCCGATCAAGAGCCACGGCATCGAGGTCGGGAACATCAGGCGCAATCCCACCGTCGTGGCGGTGCGTTTCCGCGACATCGTCCGGGCCGATCATTACGAGACCTTCCGCTGGCAGTTCTTCAAGGTCCATTTCCAGTTCGTGATGGCCAACGAGCAGCCCGACGCCTACGATTTCTTCATGATCGTCTGCGGACCGATCCCCCTGAGCGCGCGCATGGCCGTTCCGGATGCCGCGCTGGCGGTTGCAACCGGCGACCCGGCCGCGCGCGAATGGGCCTGGAAACGGATCGAAACCGCCAAGACCGGCGCGCTGGATGCCGACGATTTAGGCGGCATGGAACCTTCCGCCCGCCGGAGCGGTTAAAAAATCGAGGTTTTTGAACCGAACGGCCGGGAACTCTGACCTAGCACCGGGTTGGCTTTGGCCGCCGCTTTGGTGTAAAGCTTGCAATTCTATGGGCTGTGGAGAGCGGGTCTGCCGGTCATTGCCGACGGAAAGCAAGTTCTTCAAATGGCTGAAGAAAACTGACCGGTAAGGGTTAAACGGACCAGCGTGATGTAGATCACATGGCTCGATCCGGAGTGTATCTTGGCTTTCAAATCAGAAATCGGCCTGCCGAGATGGCACCCGGGGTCTGGATTTTCGCTGCGCGGTTAACGCGCAACCCATCTCGCGTCGGACCATTCGCTCCGACATGCAAAATTGGAATATCGCTGTGACCGAATTTAGTAAGACGCCTCTTCTCGATACCATCCGCACGCCCGATGACCTTCGCAAGCTCAAGATCGAGCAGGTCCAGCAGGTTGCCGACGAGCTTCGCCAGGAAACCATCGACGCGGTTTCGGTAACCGGCGGTCACTTTGGCGCCGGCCTCGGCGTCGTCGAACTGACCACCGCCATCCATTACGTCTTCGATACGCCCCGCGACCGTCTGATCTGGGACGTCGGCCACCAAGCCTATCCGCACAAGATCCTCACCGGCCGCCGTGATCGCATCCGCACGCTGCGCACCGCCGGCGGTCTGTCCGGCTTCACCAAGCGCAGCGAGAGCGACTACGATCCGTTCGGCGCCGCGCACTCCTCGACCTCGATTTCGGCCGGCCTCGGCATGGCCGTGGCGCGCGACCTCTCCGGCGGCAAGAACAACATTATCGCCGTGATCGGTGACGGCTCGATGTCTGCGGGCATGGCCTATGAGGCGATGAACAATGCGGGCGCCATGAACTCGCGCCTGATCGTCATCCTCAACGACAATGACATGTCGATTGCGCCCCCGGTTGGGGCGATGAGCGCGTATTTGTCGCGGCTCTACTCCGGCAAGACCTACCGCACGCTGCGCGAGGCGGCAAAGCAGATCAACAAGCGCCTGCCGAAGATCATCGCCAACCGCGCCAACCGCGTCGAGGAATATTCCCGCGGCTTCATGATGGACGGCGGCACGCTGTTCGAGGAACTCGGCTTCTACTATGTCGGCCCGATTGACGGTCACAACCTCGACCATCTGCTGCCGGTGCTGAAGAACGTCCGCGACATGGAGACCGGCCCGATCCTGGTTCATGTCGTGACGCAGAAAGGCAAGGGCTATGGCCCGGCCGAAGCCTCCGCCGACAAATACCACGCCGTCGTCAAGTTCGACGTTGCCACCGGCGCGCAGGCCAAGGCCAAGCCGAACGCGCCCGCCTACCAGAACGTATTCGGCCAGAGCCTCGTCAAGGAAGCCGAGAAGGACGACAAGATCGTCGCCATCACCGCGGCGATGCCGTCGGGCACCGGCGTCGATATCTTCAACAAGGCCTTCCCCAACCGCACTTTCGACGTCGGTATCGCCGAGCAGCACGCGGTGACGTTCGCGGCCGGCCTCGCCACCGAAGGTTACAAGCCGTTCTGCGCGATCTACTCGACCTTCCTGCAGCGCGGCTATGACCAGGTGGTCCACGACGTGGCGATCCAGAGCCTGCCGGTTCGTTTCGCGATCGATCGCGCCGGTCTCGTTGGCGCCGACGGCGCCACCCATGCCGGCTCGTTCGACAATGCCTATCTGGGCTGTCTGCCGAACTTCGTGATCATGGCCGCCTCCGATGAAGCCGAACTGGTTCACATGGTCGCCACGCAGGTTGCGATCAATGACCGTCCGAGCGCGGTGCGCTATCCCCGCGGCGAAGGCCGCGGCGTCGAGATGCCCGAAGTCGGCATTCCCCTCGAAATCGGCAAGGGCCGCGTCGTCCGCCAGGGCAGCAAAATCGCGTTGTTGTCGTTCGGCACGCGCATGGCCGAATGCGAAAAGGCCGCCGACGAACTCGCGGCCCACGGCCTTTCCACCACGATTGCCGACGCCCGCTTCATGAAGCCGCTGGACGTCGATCTGGTGCTGAAGCTGGCGCGCGAACACGAAGTGCTGCTCACGATCGAGGAAGGCTCGATCGGCGGCTTCGGCTCGCACGTCATGCAGACGTTGTCTGACAACGGTATGCTCGACGGCGGACTGCGGATGCGCGCGATGATCCTCCCCGACGAGTTCATCGACCATGACTCGCCGAACGCGATGTATGCCTATGCCGGCCTCGACGCCAAGGGCATCGTGGCCAAGGTGTTCGAGGCGCTCGGCAAGGATTACAAGGCCGAGACGGTCAAGCTCGCCTGAGATTGCATGGCGTTTCGGCGAAAGCCTGCCCCGGATTTGATCCGGGGTGGGAACCGGGTCGCGTCAAGAAAACGCGTCTGAAATGACCGGTGATCCCATGAAGATCTATCTGGCAGGCCCCGATGTATTCCTGCCAGACGCGATCGAGATCGGACGGCGCAAGGCCGAAATCTGCGCACGCCATGGCCTGACCGGGCTTTACCCGCTCGACAATATCGTCGACCTGTCGGCCAGTTCGGCGTCGCTTACGATCTTCAAGGGCAATGAAGCGATGATGGATGCGGCGGATGCCATTATTGCCAATTTGACGCCATTTCGGGGCCCAAGTGCCGACGCCGGTACGGTCTATGAACTTGGCTATGCGGCGGGCCGCGGCAAGTTCTGTCTCGCCTACAGCAACGACCCGACTGCCTATCGCGATCGCGTCGCGCGAATTTGCGACGTGACGACATCTGCCGACGGGCGGCTCGTCGACCCGGAGGGGCTTACCGTGGAAGATTTCGGCTGGCCGGATAATCTCATGATGATTCACGCGCTCGATCTGCACGGTTGCCCGCTGGTGACACCGCGTCAGCTATCTGCGGATATCTGGCACGACCTCACCGCGTTCGAGGCCTGCGTCGGCTTGGCGGTGGATCACGTCAAAGGCAAATCGAGCTGAAATTGGCTGACACGCACGACAACAAGATTGCTTCCCGCAAGCGCGCGGACGTGCTGCTGGTCGAACGCGGCCTGTTCGAAAGCCGGGCTCGCGCCCGCGCCGCGATCGAGGCCGGCGGCGTAACGGCCGACGGCAAACCAGTCGCAAAGGCGTCCGACCTGATCGCCGCTGACGCGAATCTCGCCGCGCAACCCGCGCATCCCTATGTTTCGCGCGGCGGCGTCAAGCTGGCGGGCGCGCTGGAACAATATCCGATCGAAATCGAAGACCATGTCTGCCTCGACGTCGGCGCATCGACCGGCGGCTTCACCGAGGTGTTGCTCGCGAACGGCGCCAGCCTCGTGTTCGCGATCGATGTCGGCCACGGCCAGTTGCATCCTTCACTGCAGGGCCACCCCAGGATCGTGTCGATGGAAGCGACCGACATCCGTGCCTTCGAAGGCAAGCGCCTGCCCGCACGACCCGACATCGTCGTGATCGACGTCAGCTTCATCTCGCTGAAAGCCGTGCTGCCGGTGGCGCTGTCGCTGGCGGCCGCCCCCATGCATCTGCTGGCGTTGATCAAGCCGCAGTTCGAGGCGGCACGAAAGCACTCCAAGCGCGGCATCATCCGCAATGCGATGGTGCATCAGGAAATTTGCGACGACATCGCGGCATTCGCCACCTCGCAGGGCTGCACCGACATCCAGATATTTCCATCCTCGATCACCGGCGGCGACGGCAACATCGAATTCTTCCTCGGTGCGCGCCGTGGCTGAAGCCGAACACCTTGTAATCGACCATGTTGGCCATCGCGGTGACGGCGTCGTCACGGCGGGCGGCATCAGCGTCTACGTGCCCTACGCGCTCGGCGCCGAAACGGTCGAGGTCGAGCACGTGCCGGGTCATCCCGATCGCCGGCGGCTGATCAAGGTCGAACGCGCCAGCGCGGAGCGCATAGCACCCTTCTGTCCGCATTTCGGCGTCTGCGGCGGCTGCGCCATCCAGCATTGGGACGCCGAGCACTATCGCGCCTGGAAACGGGAAATCGTGGTCACGACGCTGGCGCAGGCCGGGATTGCTTGCGACGTCGCGCCCCTGATCGACGCCCATGGCCTTGGCCGACGCCGCATCACCCTGCACGCGCGGATGGGTACGCATGAAGTGCTCAAGGTTGGTTTTGCAGCGGCCGGTTCGCACGACATCATCCCGATCGACCGTTGCCCGATCCTCGACCCGCATCTGAACGGCGCGCTTGAGGCTGCCTGGGCGATCGCTGAACCGCTGATCTCGGTTGGAAAGCCGCTCGACATTCAGATCACGGCCACCAGCAGCGGCCTCGATGTCGACGTGCGTGGCTCCGGCGCGCTCGCGACAGCGCTGATCGCAAGGTTGTCTGATGTCGCCGAGCGGCACAAACTGGCGCGGCTGACGCGCCATGGCGAACTGGTGCTGATGCGAACGCCGCCGGTCGTCAGCATCGGTGCCGCCCAGGTAGCCCTGCCACCTGGATCGTTCCTGCAGGCGACCGTGGCCGGCGAGGAAGCGCTCGCAGCATTGGTCGCCGGCCACTGCAAGCGCGCCAAGCATATCGCCGACCTGTTTTGCGGCGTCGGCCCGTTCGCGCTTCGCCTCGCCAGCAAATCGCGGATCGCCGCCTTCGACAGCGACGCGGGCGCGGTTACCGCCTTGCAGAAGGCCGCGACATCGACGTCGGGCCTGAAGCCGGTCAAGGCCGAGGCGCGCGATCTGTTCCGCCGGCCGCTGATGCCACAGGAGCTGCGCGATTACGATGCGATCGTGTTCGATCCGCCGCGGCAGGGCGCGCAGGCCCAGGTGACGCAACTCGCGGCGAGCAAAATCCCGACAGTGGTAGCGGTGTCCTGCAACGTCACGACCTTCGCCCGCGACGCCAAAATCCTGATCGACGGCGGCTATACGATCGAGGGCGTGACCCCGGTCGACCAGTTTCGTCACACGCCGCATATCGAACTGGTGGCGCGCTTCGTGCGCAAGCGCTGAACCAGCAGCCGGGAACCTACCGCCCCCAGCGGTCCTGCCAGATCTTCTCACCGATCAGGCAATTGACCCGCGGCTCCTTCTCCTTGGCTGCAACCGGCACCACCGGGCGTTCCGGCGTGCGGCCCGCGATTTCGAGCAATAGTTTGGTCCGGATCGCTTCCTTGAATTTCTCGCGCTCCTTGATCGTCACCACGAACGAGCCGGGACCACCGATCACGCAATCCTCGTAGTAGGCATCCAGATTGTCGATATCCATGGTCGAGTAAGACGGCTCCTTCACCATGATCGGCAGACCATTGATGACGACCCCCTTTTCCAGTGCAGCATCGCGGGCGACGACGACAGGACCACCGTTGTTGTTCGGACCATCGCCGGAAATATCGATCACGCGCCGCAACCCGCGATGCGGATTCTCGTCGAACAGCGGCATCGCGAAATTGATCGCACCCGATATCGAGGTGCGCGACGCCCGGCGGATCGGGGTTTTCATGATCTCGTTGGCAACGGCATCCGCCGTTTCCGGACCATCGATCAATCGCCACGGAATGATAATCTTCTGGTCTGTGGAAGCCGCCCACTCGAAATACGTCACCGAGATCTTGCCGTGCGGGCCGCTCTTCAGCGCCTGCAGGAACTCCTTGGAGACGATGGCCTGGGCGTAACCCTCGCGCTGGATCGCCAGCTCATCCATGTCCATCGAATAGGAGACGTCGACGGCAAGAACCAGTTCGACATCGACGGTCGGTGTGGCTCCCTTGTCCGCCAATTGACGGCTCGGTGCAAAGCCAGGTGGATGGCCAAGTTGGCTCCTTGTGCCCGGCGCGGCGACCCCCGCGACGTCGCCACCGGCGAGTACGCCTGCCACAAGCACAGCTCCGATCGAGACATACCAGCGCATCGCTGCCCTCCCGTCGACTGGTGACAATGGTGACACGCAAATTGCGCCGCGCAAAGGGCAGATATCATCTGTCCTTCACATTTGGGTTAGCTCTCCACTGCCTCGATTCGAGGCAAGCGTTGCCGCGCCTCGATTCGCGATGGCGTTTTGACGGATCAGCCACGGAGCGGAGCAATGCTGTGATGTCCGATTTGAACAAATTCGGCATTCACCGCGACAGAAGGGGCGTGCGGCGACCAGGCCGCGGATGGCATGGACATGGGCATACCCCCGAAACGTCCCGAAATTGCGCGCCGGCGAATGTCGCCGCGCGCGGTCGTGCCGTCGGTCCTGCTGTTTTCCACGCTCGCCGTCGCGGCGGCGCTGTTGCTGCCACCGAAATTGTCGGGCGCGGCGCAGCCCGAGGCTGCGCAAGCGGAACCAGCGCTGAATTCGGCCAATGCCGGCGAACTCTGTCTGCGCCTTTCCGAGAATCCCAAGGGCTACATGAGCGACGAGGCGCTGCGCCGCCGCTGGACCTTGCGGAGCGAAAGCTGCACCCTGGCATTCGTCAATCAGCCCGAAAATACCCATTTCAAGGTCGCGGTGGCGCGATCGATGCCCTACGCAAGGAAGGTCGAGGCGCTGGCCCTGCTGCGCGAGGCCGCCGCACAAGGCAACGCCGAGGCCTATTACGAACTCTATGAGCATCACAAATCCTGGGACCGCGGCGACCTCGACAAGGTGCCGATGGTGACGCGCGCCGAGGCCGATCAGGCGCTGCACAAGGCAGCCGAACTCGGACATCCCTTTTCCACGCAGATGCTGGCGATCCTGCTCAACCGGGGTTCGACGGTGAAACGCGATCCGGTTGCCGCGCGGTATTGGGCCGAGCGCGCGGTCGCCAACCCGGCGAAGGACGCCCGCAAGGAAGACCTTCTGGCGCTGCTCGGCCGATTGCTGGTGACGTCGGACCGGCCGGACGAACGCGCCCGCGGCATCGACATCCTCGAGCGAATGGCAACGGCGGGCGTGTTCGGCGCCAAGCGGGAGTTGGCGATCGCCATCCGCAAGGACGACCCGGTTCGCGCGCGAACGCTGCTCGAAGAGTCCCTGCGGCCCGATCCCGGCGGCGCTCCGCCACCGCTGGCCGAAATGCTGATCGCCGGTGAAGGCGGCCCCGCCGACCCCAAGCGCGCCCTCGCTTTGCTCACGGCACGCACCGACACGACAGGCGTCAAGGACGTGCTGGGACGGCTCTATCTCGCAGGCAAAGTGGTGCCCCGCGACGTCCAGCAGGCGGCGAACCTGCTCGACCAGGCCGGCGTGTGGGACCTTGACGCGCGCACCGAGGTGGTGCGGATCCTTGCCGCCAATCCCGAGGTCCGGATCAAGAATTCCAAACATCTGCTCTATTACGCCACCGAAGCCGCGGAACTCGACGAACCCGGCGCGATGACCGCGCTGATCGACCTGAAACTGTCGAAAAACGCCCAGTTTCAGGACCGGCCCGGAGCCTGTAAACTGATCGAGACGGCCGTCAGCCGCGGCGATCAGAGCATGACGCAGCGCCTGGCGGATTGCCGCGCCGGCTAACAGCGCGCCCGTCGGAGCGTTCTCATTTTTTGACGCGTTTTCTTTACGCGAACCGGTATCCACTTCGCTTGAAAACGCTTTCGCCGCTTCGGAGCCGCCACAGGAATGATCGATACCGTCGCCAAGCCAAAAACAAAGGTCAAAACCAAGACCGAACGGCCTCGCCTGCACAAGGTCATTCTCGTCAACGACGATTACACCCCGCGCGAATTCGTGGTTACGGTGCTGCAGGCCGAATTCCGCATGACCGAGGATCAGGCCCACAAGGTCATGATCACCGCGCACCGCCGCGGGGTGTGCGTGGTCGCCGTCTTCACCAAGGACGTCGCCGAGACCAAGGCGACGCGCGCCACCGACGCCGGCCGCGCCAAGGGCTATCCGCTGCTGTTCACCACCGAGCCCGAGGAATAGCGGGAGGGTTGACCGCGGCTAGGCCGCCGACGTTTCGTCGGCCAGGCCAAAGACGCGCTCCGCCTTCGAGAAGCCGGCAATCGGAAACTCGCCAAGGTCGCTCCACCCTCCCCGGCACATGCCGGCGAAACCTTCCGATGCCACCACCGTGCGCTGCAGGCGGCTGGCGATCTTTTCCAGCCGCGCGGCGAGGTTCACAGCAGGACCGATGCAGGTGAAGTCGAGCCGGTTGCCGCCGCCGATATTGCCGTAGAGAATTCGCCCGACATGCAGGGCGACACCGAAACGGAAACGTTCGATGGCGTCGCCGATCGGATACTGCAATTCCGTGACGTTGGCTCGGGACTCACGGGCTGCTTCAAGCACGCGCGAACAAACCTGCTGTTCGTCACCGACATATTCGTCGATCGGAAACACGGCCAGCAATCCGTCGCCCATATACTTCAGGACCTCGCCGCCATGGGATCGGATCGCAGCGACCTGGCAGTCAAAATACTGGTTGAGGATGTCGACGACGGTCTCGGACGGCAGCCGGTCGGACAGTGCGGTGAAGCCGCGCAGATCGGACAGCCAGATCGCGGCATTCATCGATTCGGTATGACCACGGCGAATCTGTCCGCCCAGAATCCGTTCACCGGCGCGATTGCCGACATAGGTATCGAGCAGGCTCGACGCCGTACGGCGCAAACTGATGATCTCGATCACCCGCGCCAGCGGCGTTGTTATTTGTCGCAAAGCGGACAACTGTTCTTCGGTGAAGCCCCCCGGTTGCTTTGTGGTCCAGCTCGACGCGTGCACCGCACCGTCCGTGAACAACAGCGGCAGCGCGATATAATCCGTGACGCCTTCGGCGCGCATGTCCTCGACGATCGGAAAGCGCCTGCTCTGTGGGTCATCGACACGGGCGCGAACCTCCAGCCCCTGCTGAAACACATGGATCAGGGGACTGTTGTGAAAAACCGGCGAGTCGAGAATCTTGAAATCGACCGTTCCGAACTCGACCTCCGCGCCGAGCCGCCAGATGAAGTTGCGGCCGAAGATATCGGGATGCAGGGTTCGAACGAAGAAGCCGACGCGCCAGAGCGGCAGTCCGGCCTCCACCAGCCGCTCGCAGACTTCAGCCATCAGCCGCGGCGAGTTGACCACGGACCTTGCGCCGTCGATTAGCCAGTTGGTGATTTGGTGCAATTCGGAAGCGTTCATGGCGCGGGCATTTGTCGCGCAAGTTCGGCGCGCGTCAAGGCTGATATCGCAACCCGCCGGGATCGATGAGGGCTTCGCGCGATTTCTGATTTAATCGTCAAGGGACCAAAATCCTTCAGACAAGACACTTCCAGACAAGACACTTCCAGACAAGACACTTCCAGACAAGACACTTCCAGACAAGACTTGGCATTCTCGCGGCCTGATCTGCCCGAGGCTTGCTATCGAATTTCTTACCCTCCAAAAACAGAGGGCGCAGGGAATGCCGGATGCGCGCTGCACCCGCGATCTCGTGTGCGATTGTGCTAAGAAAGCTGCACACGAGCATACAGGGCAGCGGAGAACATCCGACATTCCCTGCGCAGTGGCTTTACGGCTTATGACGCGCTCTCCCCGGTGAGACGGCCTCTATTGCCACCGTCGCCCCTCGGAAGCGTTAGCTCTCGAAAGACTTGACGCCGTTACGGGCGCCAGGACCACACGCTTTCGCAGTACGCCTTTGCTGCGACCGTCAATCGCAACATCAACGTCCACCGCATCCCCGCCCCCCGTCATGACGACGGCCGACGCCCCTCTGAGTGGGACGGGATGGCTATTGATGTGCAGGTGATTTGGGGTGGAAGGGAAGAGAAATGTTTTTGATTTTCGGAAATTTAGGACTTGACATGATTTCTGCAAATCGGAATTGATTTGCCCGACGGGTTGATCTGTCGCACGCAGTCCTCAAGATTACGCTTGCATGCGAGGCGACACAGCGACGTCGGTAGGGCGGATTGGAGCCGACTTGTCCGCCGTAGCTCGGAGAGCGAAGGCGGAAGGCGTAATCCGCCGCCCCGGCTACATCGCAAACTGGTCTGTGCATCAAACGCTCTATGTCGAATGATCGTCACGCGATCGACCAGCGGAGATTCTAGCGAAGATGAGCGCCTGACGATAACCTGGATGGCGGATTACGCCTTCCGCTCAATCCGCCCTACGATCTTGATCCTCACGCCTGGCAACACCGCCGACTGCACAGTCGGGCCGGCATGTGTCAGTCTGCTCGACGGCATCGCCGAGTTGCTCGGTGACAAGGCTTATGACAGCAACTCGTTCCGCAAGTCACTGCGCAAGGACGGCATCAAACCGGTGATCCCAGGCCGGTCAAATCGGAAGAAACGCATACGTCACGACAAGCTAGCCTTAAAGGATCGCAACGTCATCGAGCGCTGCTACTGCAGGCTCAAGGACTTCAGGCGCATCGCAACGCGCTACGACAAACTCGCTCGGAACTACTTCTCAGCCCTGTGCCTCGTTGCCGCCGTGGCATTCTGGCTTTAGTCGTGCGCGGTTTCCGCTTTTGGGATAACATGGCGGGCGTGTCGGCACCCGGATGACGACGGGAAACCGTGAAGGGGAGCTTGGAATGAGCTCGCAGCGAGTGTCGGGAACCGCCGTGCAACGAACCATTGCCGTCCTGGGCTCGGCGGTTTTCTTCGTGGTCGCCCCATGTACGCTGGCGGGGCTCGTTCCATGGTCGATCACGGGTTGGCAACTCCGGCCGCCGTTCCTTGGTCTGGAGCTGACGCGCGGCATCGGCGCGATAATGATTCTCGCAGGCGTGCCTGGGCTCGTTGACGCATTTGCGCGTTTCGCGCTGCAGGGTCTCGGCACCCCCGCGCCCATCGCGCCGACCCGGAATCTCGTGGTGACCGGTCTCTACCGTTATGTGCGTAATCCAATATACGTCGCGGTCGTTGCCATCATCCTGGGTCAAGCGGTGCTGATAGGCGATTGGCGCCTCATCGTCTACGGCGCGCTGCTCTGGCTCTTCTTCCACGTCTTCGTCGTGGCGTACGAAGAACCCACGCTCGAGCGGACGTTTGGGAGTGAGTACGAGGCGTTCTGCGCCGCCGTCCCGCGCTGGATACCGCGGATGACCCCATGGCGGGCGAAATGATCGGTGGCCCGCGGTTGTGCGAGCCGCTGCTCGCGACCGATCTCGGCGGATTCTCAAAGGGACAAACGTAAACGAGTTGCCGGTTCAGATGCCGGCAAAGTTCGAACTGGTGATCAATCTTCGAACCGCTAAAATGCTTGGTTTAAGCGTACCAACGACACTATTCGGCCGGGCGGACGAGGTGATCGAGTAGCGCTGCTGTTTACGGCGGCGCGCATATCCGCTTGTGGCACAAAGCGTCAGTTTGCGCGGTGCAAGGCGATGTCCGGAGTTGGGGGTAAAACCGACCTGCCGATTGAACGCCCGGACTTCTCAGAATGCCCCAAGGCGGACATTGGACCCCACCCAAATATACTTCCTTCGACCGCCGACAACACCTTCCAAGCATCGGGCTTGGACAGATACACTTCCCGCATCCTGATCCTGGGAGGCGGGCATGAGACGGCGCGCGTTCATTGGGCTAATCGGCGGCCTGGCCGTGTCTCCAATCGCTGGGCGGGCGCAGCAGCCAACAAAGATGAAGCGGCTCGCACTAGCTGACCCTGCGCTAAAGGTTGCCGACATGCGGATTGGAGGCGACTCGGGTTACACGTTGGGTCTTCAGGAACTCCAGCGCCTTGGTTATATCGAAGGTCAGAATTTGATCATCGACCGGTTTTCGGCTGGCGGGACAGGGGAATATGGCGACCTCGCAGCCAAAATCGTCAGCGCGCATCCAGACGTGATCTTTGCTCCGGGTACGTCTATCACACTCGCATTGAAAGCGGCGACTAGCACAATTCCCATCGTTGCCATCACTGGCGATCCGATTCGATTTGGAGTGGTATCCAGCCTGTCGCATCCGGGCGGAAACGTTACGGGGGTTAGCATTGATGCTGGCGTTGAACTTTGGGGTAAGCGTCTTGAACTGCTTGCTGAAGCCATCCCAAAGGCTCGCAACGTGCTTTTCGTTTCAACGCAAGCGGGTTGGGAGGCTGCGGGCGGCAAGGCGACGCGGGAGGCAGCTCAAAGGCTCGGTATTGCGTTAGCGATTGCGCCCGTGTCCACTCCGGTCAATGAACAGGCATACAGCGACGCTTTTCAAGCCATCCAGCGGGACCAAGCCGATGGACTTGTGATTGCAAATATTATCAACGCCTACGCTCATCGCTTTCTTCTCGTTAAACTCGCCCAGCAAATCGGTCTCCCGACGATGTTTGTTTTTCGCGAGCAGGCGGAAGCCGGAGGATTGATGTCTTATTCCATGGACCTAAAGTACGCCATTCGGGTCGCTAATGCGCAGGTGGCTGAGATATTGCGCGGTAGCAAACCAAGCGAGATGCCGTATGTCCAAGGGACGCGATACGAGTTTGTGATCAACCTGAAGGCCGCAAAGGCAATAGGTCTCACGATTCCTCCGGCAGTACTCGCCCGCGCCGACGAGGTGATCGAATAAAGTCGCCTACTGGCACAAAGCAGACGTGCTGAGGGCCGGCCTGGATGTCCGCTTCTGGACGTAACGCGGACATCACAAGCCCTTCGCGCTCATCGCCTATCCGCCGACCTGCCCGCGATGGCGCAGCAGATGATCCGCCAGCACGCAGGCCATCATGGCTTCGCCGACCGGCACCGCGCGGATGCCGACGCAGGGATCGTGCCGGCCCTTGGTCATGATGTCGGTGTCGGCGCCGGAGCGATCCACGGTCTGGCGCGGCGACAGGATCGACGAGGTCGGCTTCACCGCAAAGCGCACCACCACCGGCTGGCCGGTGGAAATGCCGCCCAGCACGCCGCCGGCATGGTTCGACAGGAAGCGCGTGCCGTTGTTGCCGGTGCGCATCTCGTCGGCGTTTTGCTCGCCCGACAATTCGGCGGCGCCGAAGCCGGCGCCGATCTCGACGCCCTTCACCGCGTTGATGCTCATCATCGCCGCCGCCAGTTCGCCGTCGAGCTTGGCGTAGATCGGCGCGCCGAGGCCGGCCGGCACGCCTTCGGCGACGACTTCGATCACGGCGCCGATCGAGGAGCCGCTCTTGCGGATGCCGTCGAGATACTGCTCGAAGAACGCGGCCTTGTCCTTGTCCGGGCAGAAGAACGGATTGCGCGCGATCTCGTCCCAGTCCCACTTGTCGCGATCGATCTTGTGCGGACCCATCTGCACCAGCGCGCCGCGCACCTTGACGTCGGGCAGGATCTTTCGCGCGATGGCGCCGGCCGCGACCCTTGTGGCGGTCTCGCGCGCCGACGAGCGCCCGCCGCCGCGATAGTCGCGCAGGCCGTATTTGGCCTCATAGGTGAAGTCGGCGTGGCCGGGACGAAACTTGTCCTTGATCTCGGAATAGTCCTTTGAGCGCTGGTCGGTGTTCTCGATCAGAAGCGCGATCGGCGTTCCCGTCGTCACCTGCACCCCGGTCTCGGGATGGGCCATCACGCCGGACAGGATTTTGACCGCGTCCGGTTCCTGGCGCTGGGTGGTGAAGCGCGACTGGCCGGGACGGCGGCGATCGAGATCGATCTGGATGTCCTCATTGGTCAGCGGGATCAGCGGCGGGCAGCCGTCGACCACGCAGCCGATCGCGATGCCGTGGCTCTCGCCAAAGGTCGTGACCCGGAACATGTGGCCGAAGGTGTTGAAGGACATTTTGAGCCTTGGAAAGACAGTCAATTCTGACTTGTCGTAACGCGCGAGCCCCCTGCGGTCAAACCGCCAGGCCGTCATTCCGGGATGGTCCGAAGGACCAGACCCAGAATCTCGAGATTCCGGGTTCGATGCTTCGCATCGCCCCGGAATGACGGTGTTAAACGTCGCCCTTAACTATACTTCTGCAGCGCCCCGTCCCGAAAGACGTAAACGGCGCCCTGCTCGATGGTCAGGTCGGCGGCGCTGAGCGGCGTCTCGATGCCGAGCGCCACCATCAGGGCCCGCGCCGTGCCGCCATGCGCCACTGCGACGGTGTCGGCCGCCACCGACGCATACCAATCCTGCATCCTCGCCTGCACGTCGACATAGCTCTCGCCGCCCGGCGGCGACACCGTCCATTTCTCGATCTGGCGCTTGGCATAGAGATCGGGGTCGCGCAGCTGCAACTCTGATAGCGTCGCGCCTTCCCACTGGCCGTAGCCGATCTCGCGCAAACGGTCGTCGAGCGCGTAGCCGTCGCGCGGCAGCTTCAGTGATCCGCGCACCAGCTCCATCGTCGCGCGGGCGCGGATCAGCGGGCTCGCGACAAACGAAAGCTCCGATTTGTCGCGGCCATGGCGGGCGAAGAGATCGCCGAGGACATTGCCGGCATGGGCCGCCTGCCTGCGGCCGAGATCGTTCAGCGGAATGTCCTGTACACCCTGTAGCCGCCCTTCGGCATTCCACGATGTCTCGCCATGGCGAATGTAATAGATGACAGGCGCAGGCATCGGACTGGCGGCTATTCCTCAGGCAACGAATGGGAGAGCGCGCGGCATGCGGCTTCCAGTCGCGCTTGGTATTACGGTTGGAGGTACACCAGCACTCCAGCGGGGTACAGCCCCAATCCGCTTGAGCCTAATCCTGGGATTAACCTTGGGTTTAACGCTGTCTTGCGTAAGCCTCAACAGGCGGAATAGACGCATCGATTGGGTGTTATGCTGGATAAGGCGTTCGCGCCGGACCGACCTGAAGATCTGGTGACAATGACCGCGTTTCGCCAAAGTGTCGAAGCCATGATCCCGGCGCTGCGCCGCTACGCGCGTGCGCTCGCGCGCGACGCCGATATCGCCGACGATCTGGTGCAGGACACGCTGGTGCGCGCGTTGCGTTCGGAACGGTTGTTTCTCGGCGGCGACGTCAGGAGCTGGCTCTATACGATCCTGACCAACCTCAACAAGAACCGGCGGCGATCGCTGGCGCGGCGGCCGCAATTCATGCCGCTGCTCGACAACAACCCGGACGCCAGCGGGACCGAAGCGGAAGGCCGCGACATCGCCCGTGCGTTGTCGACGCTGGTGGAAGAGCAGCGCTCGGTGCTGCTGCTGGTGATGCTGGAAGGGTTGAGTTACCGCGAGGTCGCCGACATCCAGGGCGTACCGATCGGGACTGTGATGTCCCGGCTTGCCCGGGCGCGCGCGCACGTCAAAGCCTCGCTCGAGGGCGAGCGCACAGCGCTGAGACGGGTGAAGTGATGCAGGTGATGCAAACAGGACGCGTGATGGCAGGCGATATGCTTAGGCAGGGTTCGACGCAGATTCCGATCCGGAATAGACAGAGACGACGACGATGACCGACCCCCATATTCCCGTCACCGAAGACGAACTGCATGCTTACGTCGACAACGAGCTGCCGGCGGAGCGCCGCGGCGATGTCGAAGCGTGGCTCGCGGCGCACCCCGACGATGCGGCGCGCGTGCGGTCGTGGCGCACGATGGCGGAAGCGCTGCATGTCCGCTACGACGGCATCGTGGACGAGGCGGTGCCGAGGCGGCTCGAGATCGAGCGGCTGGTGCGCCAGCCGCGCAAATGGTTCTACGGCGCGATTGCCGCAACGCTGGCGGCATTCATTGTCGGCGGCGGTGTCGGCTGGATGGCGCGCGGGGCTGCAGCAGCACCCTCGGCGCTGCAGAGTTTCACGACGGATGCGCTCGATGCGCACCGGCTCTATGTGGTCGAAGTGCGCCATCCCGTCGAAGTACCCGGCAGCGAACGCGCGCATCTGCAGGCATGGCTGACCAAGCGCTGCGGCTGGCTGGTGCGCGCGCCGGAATTGACCGCGGCGGGGTTGAAGCTGGTCGGCGGGCGGCTGTTGCCCGGCGCCACCGGGCCTGCCTCGTTCATGATGTATGAGAGCGCATCGGGCGAGCGCTTCACGATCTACACGGCAAAGTCGGAAGCCGAGGCGACGCAGATGCGATTTTCGTCGGAGGGCAAGGAGAGCGCCTTGTTCTGGGCCGATCGCGGCGTGGCATATGTGGTGGTGAGCAGCGTCGGCGACCGTGGCCGACTGACGCAGATCGCCCAATCGGTGTATGACCAGATGGAAAAGACCGGGGGTTGAGCGCCCTCACCATCCCGGTTGAACAAGCTTGTTGTTTGATGCGCTTTCCGTGCGCGAGCCGGTGTCCGTCCCGCATCAAGTGCGGGGCAGGTCTCGCTCGAAAACGCTATACGTCAAGCCGTTTGTCCCAATTCTGACATCGAAAATCTGGAATCAAGACATCGGCGCGTCTCATTATCGCACTGGGTGATCACGCGAAAATGAGCGGCGCTCGATCCGCCGATCGGCGCAAGCGGCCTCGATCGGGGTTTGGTACCGCGCTGGTCCCCCTTTCGAGGCCGCCCTTTTTAAGGGAAGCACCTGAATTGGTTCGGGAAATGGCCTGCCGCACTCCGCTGTTTTATTAGACGTGTTTTTGGTCAGCCGAAATCGCTGCGCGGATTGTAAGGGTGGCCGTCGCGCCACTTTTGCATCAATGCTTCAAGCTCGGCATCGTTCCCGTCGGGAAGAATAATCCTTGTCGTGACGAACAGGTCGCCGGTCGCGCCTGCCTTCGGCAGCCCCTTGCCCTTGAGACGGAAGGTGCGACCGCTGGAGGTGTTCTTCGGGATCGGAAATTCGACCGCGCCGCCGAGGGTCGGCACCCGAATCTTGGCCCCGAGCACCGCCTCATAGAGCGTGATCGGCAGATCGAGCCGCAAGTCGCTGCCGTCGATCTTGAAGAAGGGATGCGGCGCAATGCTGACGGTGATCAGGAGGTCGCCCGGCGGATGGCCTTGCGCGGTCTCGCCCTGGCCCTTCAGCCGGATTTGCTGACCGGCGGCGACGCCTGCCGGAATTTTGACGTTGAGCTCCTTGCCGTTCGGCAAGCGGACGCGCTTCTCGGCCCCCTTGACCGACTCCTCCAGCGACACCGTCATGGCGACGCTGAGATCGAGATCGAGGCCGATCCCGCCGGTATCGAATTCAAATCCTTTGCCACCGCCGGGACGTTGCCCGCGGGCCGCGCCGCCGAACATGCTGTTGAGGATGTCCTCGAAGCCGCCGCCGCCGGGGCCGCCGCCGGCGCGGAAAGTGTGGCTTTCAAAGCCGCCGCCCGGACCGCCGGCACGGCCGCGCGGGCCGCCGCCAGGAAAGCCCTGGAAGCGCGGCTTGCCCTCGGCGTCGATCTCACCGCGATCGAACTGCTTGCGCTTGTCCTCGTCGCCGATGATCTCGTTGGCCGAGTTGATCTCGGAAAAACGCGCCGCGGATTTCGGATCGTTGGTGTTGTTGTCGGGGTGATGCTTCTTGGCGAGCTTGCGGTAAGCACTCTTGATCGCCGCAGCGCTGGCGCCCCGCGGCACCCCCAAGACCTCATAGGGGTCGCGCATCCGTCACGTCTCCTTCACGGGAAATCGGTTCTAACTAAAGGGCGATCTGCCCGCTTTGCCTTCATCTGGGGAGCCAGTGGCATTTTTGCAACTGCCGATGCCCCTGAAAACGGACCCTCAAAACGGGCCCTCAAGATTCTTGGGGTAGCTTAGCTCCGTTTCCAGGGCTTGAGGGTACGAATTTCCCATCGACCTTGTTCACCCCTGCAGGCGGCGCCCTGCAGCCAGCTTTCCGCACGATCCTTGACGTAGCTGGCCAGGAAATCCCGGCAGGTACGGCCATCGTCCGAGGCATAGGCCTGGGACAGCGGCGTTACCGAACCCCGCGCGCCGGTTTCAGGGTTTTCCCAGGGCTGGCTGGAATCCTTGCCGCCCTTGGTCAATACATCGGAGGCGGCCGTGCGGGCAAAGGCGAGATCGCTCTCGGTCGGTACCGGAGGGGCGGCCTGGGGCGTCACCGACCCAGTCACGTCTTTTTCTTCCAGCTTGGCGAGAGCGTCGGAGCGGGACAGGCTGCAACCGCCCGCGCCGAGGCCGATCAAAATCATGGTCATCACCGCGCCCGCCGGCCGGATCGCGGATAGGCCAACGCGTCCCCATGTCCTATATAGGGCGAACCTATACTGGGGCTGTAGCGCGCTCTCTAACGCGAACGGACGCAACTGGAACTCCTGGCATGACCGACACAACCTCCATCAAACACCCGACACCGTTAACATCGGGTGATTTTACCGCCGCCGAGGAACCATTTGCGTTGTTCGGTGCGTGGTTCGCCGAAGCCGTGAAGGCAGAGCCGAACGATCCCAACGCGATGTCGCTCGCAACCGTCGATGCCGACGGACTTCCCGATGTCCGCATGGTGCTGATGAAAGGCTATGATGCGGATGGTTTCGTGTTCTACAGCCACATCGCCAGCCAGAAGGGCCGCGAACTCGCCGCAAATCCTAAAGCGGCTTTACTATTTCACTGGAAATCGCTGCGCCGTCAGGTGCGCATCCGCGGCAACGTGTCGCCTGTGACGCCGGAAGAAGCCGACGCCTATTTCGCCACCCGCCCGAAGCAGGCGCAGATCGGCGCCTGGGCCAGCAAGCAGTCGCAGCCGCTGGAAAGCCGCTTTGCCTTCGAACAGGCGATCGCGCTGGTTGCCGCCAGGCACGTCATCGGCGAGGTGCCGCGTCCGCCAGGCTGGAGCGGCTGGCGCATTGAACCGGTCCGTTTCGAATTCTGGCACGACCGTCCGTTCCGCCTCCACGACCGCATTGAATTCCGCCGCGACGCGCCGGTCCAGGCTTCTGAAGTTCAGCCTTGGACTAAAATGCGACTCTACCCCTGACGCCGAAAGCCTGAAAGACATGTCGACTTCCACCAATGCGCCGCGACGCACGCTGCTCCTGACCGGAGCGAGCCGCGGCATCGGCCATGCCACGGTGATCCGCTTTTCATCGGCGGGCTGGCGCGTCATCACCTGCTCGCGGCATCCCTTCCCCGACAACTGCCCGTGGGACGCCGGGCCTGAGGATCACATCCAGGTCGATCTTGCCGACCATGCCGATACCACGCGGGCGATTTCGGAAATCCGCGAACGCCTCGAAGGCGGCGCGCTGCACGCG
The DNA here is from genome assembly GCF_018130185.1 of Bradyrhizobium sp. AUGA SZCCT0182. Lineage (NCBI taxonomy): Bacteria > Pseudomonadati > Pseudomonadota > Alphaproteobacteria > Hyphomicrobiales > Nitrobacteraceae > Bradyrhizobium > Bradyrhizobium sp. AUGA SZCCT0182. Next base: position 25,665 of record NZ_JAFCLY010000024.1, read on the forward strand.
CTGGTCAACAATGCCGCGATTTCGCCGAAGACCGCTGGAGGCACGCGGATGGGCACCATGGATACCGACATCGAGACCTGGAGCCATGTTTTCCGGGTGAATTTCTTCGCCCCCATCATGATGGCGCGCGGGCTGATCGAGGAATTGAAGGCCACCAAGGGCTCGGTGGTGAACGTCACCTCGATTGCGGGCTCGCGCGTGCATCCGTTCGCGGGCGTGGCCTATGCGACGTCGAAGGCGGCACTTGCGTCACTCACACGTGAAATGGCCTCCGATTTCGGCCGCGTCGGCGTCCGCGTCAATTCGATCGCGCCGGGCGAGATCGACACCTCGATCCTGTCGCCGGGCACCGAGAAGATCGTCGACCAGCAGATCCCGATGCATCGGCTCGGAACGCCGGACGAGGTGGCCAAGATCATCTACGTGCTGTGCACCGAAACCAGTTCGTATGTGAACGGCGCCGAGATCCACATCAACGGCGGCCAGCACGTCTAGAGCAATCGGTTCTGATTGAATCAGAACCGAAGCTCTAACTCCTTGGCGCGTTTTCTTTGCGCGAACCGGTATGCACCCGGATCAAGTCCGAGGCCATGCTTCGCGAAAACGCTGGCGCGCTTCACTCCGCGTAAAACTTGCTCCGCGTTTTCCTTGGCGCGGTTCGCAGGTCCCGCGTCTCGACGTTGAAGGCGCTGGAGCATTCGTCTTCGTTCTCGCCATCGGCAAGCGAAGCGCCGCAATGCCGGCAGAGCCGCGCCGCGATCGCCTGCGCCTTGCCAACGATGCGGCCCTGCTGGTAGCGCGCAAAATCGATGACGTTGCGGGGTGACGTTATGAATTTTTCAACCATTGCTGTCCTCGCGGCTTGTGACTGCGTTATCGCAGAAAGCCGTCGCGCAAAGGTTCATCGCGACGCTCAAATTTTACTCGTACAATTGGGGCAGCTTCCTGTTTTTTTTGAAGGTGCATGAATGCCCCCGAGATCATGCGCGCGCCTTAACATCTCGGTTACTACGGCCACCTCGGTGACAACAGTCAGGTTGTGACTACAGCCACTTCTTCCATCTGAAAAGAAAGTAAGGCAGCACGGCTGCCATGAGCATCATCACCAGCGCCATCGGATAGCCGTGCGCCCATTCGAGCTCCGGCATCGCCTTGAAATTCATGCCGTAGATCGAGGCGATCAGCGTCGGCGGCATCAAGACCACGGCCATCACCGAGAACAGCTTGATGATGTTGTTCTGCTCGAGATTGACGACGCCCAGCATGGCGTCGAGCACGAAGGTGATCTTGTTGGAGAGGTAGGACGCGTGGTCGGTCAGCGAGGCGACGTCGCGCTGCATGGTCTTGAGCTGCTCGCGCATGTCCTTGGACCATTTGACGCCTTCCATGACAGCCGAGAGGAAAGTGACGACGCGGCCGACCGAGACCAGGCTCTCGCGGACCTTCGAGGTCAAATCCCCCTTGCGCCCGATCGCGATCAGGATCTGCGAATATCGCTTGGCCTGGCCGTGACGCTCGCTTTCGGGTTCGAAGATGTCATGGGAAACCTGATCGACGTCGGCGCCGACCTTCTCCAGAATGTCGGCGCAACGGTCGATCACCGCGTCGACAAGTTCCATCAGCACCATTTCGCCTGTTATGCCCGGCATGCAGGACCGCCCCAGCTTGTTCTCCACCAGGGCAAACGGCTTCGGCATGTCGTAGCGCACGGTTACCAAGCGGTGACCGGCCATGATGAAGGTGACGGCCGTCGTCCGCGGCATATCGGTGTCGGAATGGCACATCAGCGTCGCGGTCATGTAGCGCGCGCCGTTCTCGATATAGAGCCGGCTGGAAATCTCGATCTCCTGCATGTCCTCCCGGGTCGGCACCGCGATCCCGGTCAGCCGCTCCACGGCGCGGTCTTCCTCGGTCGTCGGCTTCACCATGTCGATCCAGACCGCGGCTTCCGGCAAAGTCGCCGGTTCTGGCACCTCGACTTTCTTCAGAGTGGATTCAGAGGGGACATACACTGACAACATGGGAAACTCCGGAACAGGGCAGTCTTTTGGTCCTGACGTGTCGTCACGCGAACCCGGGACCCGCTCCCGCGCGACACCGCCACCCAGCGGACTAAACGCGATTCTGGCAAGCGCTTGATGACTGGCGTATTAACCCCCCATCCACATTTATGGCGGTGGGGTGGCGGTACCGTGGCCACGATTCGGCAAGGACGCCAGCGTTGCCTATAAATCAACCGGAAATCGAAAAACTTGCGGCAAAAAAGCCACAGCCAGGCTCCCGCAGCGCCGAACAAGCGTCTAAGCACTGGAATAATTACCGATTTTTGCCAATGATGGGATTATTGGAATCGTGGCGTTTGCGGCGCAAGTTGGCGCTAACCGCGATATGTTCGATTGGAAATGCGCAATGACGTCGCTGAAGGCAAAGTTGGGAATTCTGGCTGCAGGGCTGATGCTGTCAGGCTGCATGCAGACCACGAGCTATCAGGCTGCGCCGGAGGCGACGCTCAAGCCGAATGACAAGGCCCAGCTTGCTAAGGCGCGTTACGCCAAGGTTGCCGTGGCCGAACCGTTCCGCCGCGCCATCGTCGACTATCACCGCCGCGAACTGCCCGGCACGATCGTGGTCGATTCCGACAACCACTATCTTTACCTGGTGCAGGACGGCGGCAAGGCGATCCGTTACGGCATCACCGTCGGCGAAGAAGCCTTGGCCTTCTCCGGCATTGCCAAGGTCGGCAACATGGCGGAATGGCCGAAATGGACGCCGACCGCTGATATCCACAAGCGCATTGAAGGCCTGCCCGCGTCGGTGCCCGGCGGCGTCGACAATCCGCTCGGCGCCCGCGCGCTCTATCTTTACCAGGGCGGCCGCGACACGCTGTTCCGGATTCACGGCACCAACCAGCCGGAATATATCGGCGCATCGATTTCCTCGGGCTGCATTCGCATGACCAATGAGGACGTCATCGACCTTTACAGCAAGGTCAAGCAAGGCACGATCGTGGTGGTGCTCGACCCCAAGCAGGGTGACTCGCCGTACAATTCGAAGATGGCGCTCCAGGGCGGCGGCAGCTCGATAACGCAATAGCGGACTGCATCCGATCGCAACGAGATCAAAACGCCGGCCTTGCCGGCGTTTTTTATTTGTCGGTCGGTGTCGCGGAGAACACGCGGCTGGCGGGGTTGAAACCTTGGGCGTGGCCAAAATGTCGGCCAAAATCCACGGGATCCGCGGCCATGCGGCCAGAAAGACACAGCCGTCTCCCGCAGCAAGCCCAGCTGGCACGTAAACGCTGGAATTACGGCCGATTGCAACAGTAATGCGGCCAATGAATCGTCACGTGTAGGGCACGACTGGCGCGCTATAGTCTTATCGGTTCTGATGGAATCAGAACCGAAGCTCTAGACTCTAGTTTTGACGTGTTTTCTTCACGCGAACCGGTATCCACCCTGGATCAAGTCCGAGGGCATGCTTCGCTCGAAAACGCTCTAACCGACGACAAATGACGCCGCACAAGGACAATCAAGAGCGCCGGTTTTGCCGGCGTTTTTTTGTTGCGGGCTTTGGCTTGGGCTCCACTTCCACCGCATCGGATTTCTCATCCGCCGGGGCCGCGCTGGATTTCCCCGCAGCGGGTTTGGCAGCGTCCGATTTGGCCGCATCGGATTTGGCGGCAACCTCACGCGGCGGCGCCTCTTCCGGCCGCTCGGCCGGCATCAGCGGCGCTGTCTGCGGCAGCGGGTCCCACACGTTCCACTGGCAGATCCGGTAGTTATTCCGCCGTTCCATGAGGTCGAGATGGATGTGGTCCTCGTGGTACCAGTCCGACCCCGGTCCCAGCACCGTCGAGAACCGCGCGCACGCCGAATGCAGCACGGCTTCGCGCAGCTCGCGCGGCACATTGCGATCGGTGAGCGAGATTGAGCGGCCATTGGCGAGCTTGAGGGCGCGGACGTCGAGCGCATTGGCGCGGCCGTGTTCGGAGAGTCTTGCGCCGACGATACGGTTGCGGCCGCGGCATTCGAACGAGTCGAAATTGTCGAGATCACTGATCGTGCTGCCGAGGCGCCCCGCCAGCGGCGCGATGTCGGTCCGGATCCAGTTCACCAAAGCAGAGGCCATCGCGCAGCGCAGGATCGCCGCCGGCTTCACCGAGACCTGACGCTTGTCCGGCAGCACGATCGCCTCGAGCCGCACCAGATCCTCGCCCCCGCAGCCGCCGGCGCCACGGATGTCGGGAATGCTGGGAGCAATGGCGATGGCCTCCGTCAGTGCCAGCCGGCAGGCCGAGGGCGGAGGTGGCTGGGGCGCGGCCTGTTCGGTGGGCTTGCCTTCCTTTGTGGTCTCCTTGGCCGTTTCCTTGGCAGCTTCCTTGGGAGCTTCCTTGGCAGCTTCCTTGGCAGCTTCCTTGGAGGAGTCGTCAGCCGTGGGCTTGGCGGGCTCAGCGGTTGGTGCATCGGTCGGGCGCGGTCGCGGCAGCGGTACCGCCGCACGGTGGACCTTTCCACGCTGCCTCGGCGGATGGATCCCGAACAGATCGCCCCAAGGCGACTGCCACGCCGGCTGCCGGGACGTTTTCGCGGCCAGGGCCTGGTCGGAGAGCAGACCGAGCAAAAGCAGGCCCGCCGCAACGGTAACCATTGCCGCCGCCGTGCGACCAAAGGCGCCATAAGCCCATTTTCGGCTTGCTTTCTCCGCGCTACAGTTCATGTCAATTCCATGATCGCACGCCAAAACACCAGCACTTTGGCGGATCATGCGCGAGACAATAACCTTTGGGAGGGACGTGCGTATGCTCGGATTGATGCAAGACTGGCCTTTGCTTTGCCACCGGATTATCGAACACGCGGCGCAGTATCACGGTACGCAAGAGGTCGTCACGCGGTCGGTCGAAGGGCCCATTCATCGCACCAATTACGCCGAAATTCGCGATCGTGCGCTGAAAGTCTCGCAGCGCCTCGACCGCGACGGCATCAAGCTCGGTGACCGCGTCGCCACCATCGCCTGGAACACCTGGCGCCACCTTGAAGCCTGGTACGGCATCATGGGCATCGGCGCGATCTGCCATACCGTCAACCCGCGGCTGTTCCCCGACCAGATCGCCTGGATCATCAACCACGCGCAAGACCGCGTGGTGATGACCGATCTCACCTTCATTCCGATCCTGGAAAAGATCGCGGGCAGCCTGCCCAGCGTCGAACGCTACATCGTGTTCACCGACAAGGCCCACATGCCGCAGACCACGCTGAAGAACGCGGTCGCCTATGAGGACTGGATCGCGGAAGCCGACGGCAAGTTCGAGTGGAAGACCTTCGACGAGAATACCGCAGCCGCGATGTGCTACACCTCGGGTACCACGGGCGATCCAAAAGGCGTGTTGTATTCGCACCGCTCCAACGTGTTGCACGGGTTGATGGCCAACAATGTCGACGCTCTCGGCACCAGCGCCGCCGAGACAATGCTGCCGGTGGTGCCGTTGTTCCACGCCAACAGCTGGGGCATCGCGTTCTCCGCACCCTCGATGGGCACCAAGCTCGTGATGCCGGGCGCCAAGCTCGACGGTGCTTCGGTCTATGAGCTTCTCGACACCGAGAAGGTCACGCACACCGCCGGCGTGCCGACGGTGTGGCTGATGCTGCTCAATCACATGGCCGCCGGAAACCTGAAGCTGCCCCACCTGAAGAGCGTGGTGTGCGGCGGCTCGGCGATGCCGCGCTCGATGATCAAGTCGTTCGTCGACATGGGCGTTCGCGTGCGCCACGCCTGGGGCATGACCGAGATGAGCCCGATCGGCACCGTGGCGGCGCTGAAGCCGCCGTTTGCCGAACTCGGCGGCGAGGAACGGCTCGATATCCTGCAGACGCAAGGTTATCCGCCGTTCGGTGTGCAGATGAAGATCACCGACGATGCCGGCAAGGAATTGCCGTGGGACGGCAAGACCTTTGGCCGCCTCAAGGTCGCAGGACCTGCGGTCGCGAAGGCCTACTTCAAGGTCGATAGCGAGATTCTCGACGAGCACGGCTATTTCGACACCGGCGACGTCGCGACCATCGACCAGCACGGCTACATGCGGATCACCGATCGCTCCAAGGACGTTATCAAGTCTGGCGGCGAGTGGATTTCATCGATCGATCTGGAGAACCTCGCGGTCGGCCATCCCGCGGTGGCGGAGGCCGCCGTGATCGGCATCTATCATCCCAAATGGGACGAGCGCCCGCTCTTGATCGTGCAACTGAAGGCCGGCCAGCAGGCAAGCCGCGAGGACATCCTGAAATTCATGGATGGCAAGATCGCGAAATGGTGGATGCCGGACGACGTGGCTTTCGTCGAGGGCATTCCGCACACTGCGACCGGCAAGATCCTGAAGACCGCGCTGCGCGACCAGTTCAAGAGCTACCGTTTCCCGAACGCTGCGGCCTAGACCTTTCCCGTTCCGATAAAATCGGAACGGGGCTCTAGATTCTTTGGTTTGACGCGTTTTCTTGACGCGAACCGGTGTCCACTTCGCTGGAAAACGCTCTAGCCTCGGAGGGGCGCATTCGACCGGATGCGCCCCGACCGGCCCAGGGACCCACCCAAGACACGCCAGATCGACGACCACATCGCCCGCAGGCTGCGGGCTGTGTCCTGCACGGCGGCAACGACGGCCGCGTCCCGCTCGTGGTGAGCGATCCTGCCGTAAGCGGCGATATCGGGGCTGCCGTCCGGATGGCGCAGCGCGCCTTCAACAGCCCTTACGTGACCGTGCAGCTTCTTCTCCCAAGACATAGCGACCGCTCCTTCATTGACTGCGACCACTATTATTACGTTTCCAACGTGATATAATCGGCTAGTATTTATATTCACTCGTGAAACAAATTCATGAATATCAATGCAGCCTCGGCCGAGATGAATGGGTTCGTGCGGGTGGTCGAGCGGGGCAGCTTTGCGGCCGCGGCAGACGATCTCGGCCTGACCCCCTCTGCCTTGTCCAAGCTGGTCACGCGCATCGAAGACCGGCTGGGTGTGCGCCTGTTGACCAGGACCACGCGCAGGCTCGCCCTGACTGCCGAGGGCGATCTGTTTCTGGCCCGGAGCCGGGACATCCTCGCATCGATCGAAGCCGCCGAAGCCGAGGTAACGGCGGCAAGCCGGCTGCCACGTGGTCATTTGCGGATCAGCGTCGGGACAGCCCTCGCCAAACAGATACTCGGGCCCGCCCTTCCTGTTTTCCTTAGCCATTATCCAGACATCAGCGTCGAGCTTCATGTTTCGGACCACCAGGTCGATCTGGTTGCCGAGCAAGTCGATGTCGCCATCCGCTCCGGCGCACTCGGCGATTCAACCCTCATGGCGCGCAAGCTCGGTGACGCGACAAGGGTCGTTTGCGCCAGTCCGCTCTATTTGAAGCAACACGGATCGCCGCGCGTGCCGGCCGATCTGCTGCAGCATAATTGCCTGACGCTACCCGGGCCGGCGTGGTCGCAATGGCCCTTCCACACCCATGAAGGCATCAATCGCCTCGCCGTGTCAGGCACATTTACCAGCGACAGTGCCGACCTGCTGCTCGATATGGCGGTAGCCGGGCTCGGCATCGCCAGGTTGGCGGATTTCATGGTCGCGCGGGCGATACAGCAAGGCACCCTCGTTCCGCTGCTCGGAGACAGCCACATCCCCGAGACGTTTCCGATCCACGCGCTGACGGTCCCGGGCCGCCACCGCGCTCCGCGCATCAAGGCCTTTATCGACTTTGTGGCCACGCAGTTCGGGCGCCCGGCATGATGCGCCATGACGCTCCTTGCACCACCATTTGGACTGATTTTCCGGCGCAAGCTGCTTTCCACAGGTGCGGAAAATGCGCTAGTTCAGGGCGCCGGGTCTCCAGTATTGCGACCGGAACGGCAGCTGAATTCATGATGGAAGTTTGAGGATGGCCCGCAGGTTTTCCGCTCCCTACCAGACGGAGCCCGTGTCCAGCCTCGCCACATGGGCGCGCAACCTCGCACTGTTCTCACTGATTGCGGTGGTGGTCTCGATCATGATCGTCCGCTTCGGCTTCCTCGAGATGAAGCCGGCGCTGGCGACGTTCTTCGGCGCGCTGGCCTTGGCCGGCCTTTCCATCCTGGTCGGCCTGGCCGCGTTTGCCGCGATCTGGCAGAACGGTTCGCGCGGCATGGGCCGCATCCTGCTGGCGCTATTGCTCGACGCCGCCATCCTCGCCTACCCCGCCTATCTGGCCCTGCAATACCGCAAGTTGCCGCGGATCTACGACATCACCACCGATTCGATCGACCCACCGCGGTTCGAGGCGTTGGCGCGGCTGCGCGCCGGCGAAGGCACCAATCCGGCCGTCTATGCCGGGCTCTATTCAGCCGAGCAGCAGGCGATCGCCTACCCTGATATCGAGACCGTGGAGCTCGAGGTCCCGCCGCAGCGCGCCTACGAGATCACGCTCGCGCTGATCAACAAGCGCAAATGGCGCGTGGTCGACGAACGCCCGCCGCAGGCACGCCGCGAAGGACGCATCGAGGCGATCGCGCAAACGATGATCATGGGATTTCGCGAAGACGTCTCGATCCGGATCAAGGCCGACGGCGAGGATTCCCGCGTCGATATCCGCTCCGCATCGCGCTATTTCGACAGCGACCTCGGCAGCAACGCCTCACGCATCACCAAGCTGATCGCGGACATCAACACCGTGGCCGACACCAAGCCGGCCGCGAAGAAACCGGCGGCGCCGGCGAAGGTGCAGGCCAAGACGGTGAAGAAACAGTAGCTCGCTGGCCGCGCTCCCTCGCCCCCGTGCGTGCGATGGGCGCAGAACGGGTCTCCGAGATTATCCCCTAACCGGACATGACGCAGTCAGATTCTCGTGCGGGAATGCACCTTGCCAAGGTGATCGCCATCGGCTTGCAGCCCGGCGTAAATTCATCTCCCAGGTTCAGGCGCCTGACATTGTTTCCGCCGTGACCTCCCAACCGGCATCTATGCCACCGGGAAGCATCTGCCCGCGATCCTCACCAACCTCTGCGTCGATCAACCGATTGAGCTTCTCGTTCATGGCGACAACGAGTTCCCGGTGTTGCTTGCTATTCATCGCGAGATTGTTCATTTCGTAAGGATCGGCTCTCACATCGAACAGCTCTACGTCGTTCATCAGGTAAAGGTCTTCGAAAGTCGTGGGGCGGTTGTGTTGCTTCGGCGAAAAATAGCGCGTGAATTGGTACCGCCCATCGAACACCGACCGTACCGCGCCACGCTTCATCATGTCGGGGCGGATGCCCGCACTTTTGAGATCGCTCGATTTGCCTCCCTGTTGCATGTAGGTAACGGCTTTGTTGAGAAAATCCCCGTCGAGGTAAGCGAACATGTTGTAGTTGAAGAGCGCGCCGTCGCGAACGGCCGTGAACTCGGCGCGCTGAGGAGCCGCGAGGAGTCCGGACAAGTCCTTTCCGGGAAGGTCTTTGACAATCCTGGCCCGTTTGCCCGGTGCGACCGCACTAAGCCCTATCAGCGTCGGCGCGATATCCACGTGCGACGTGACGGCCCGACACTGCTGCCCGCCGGCGTGCGCGGGGTGAGCGATGATCAACGGTACGTTGTTTTGCTCGCGGTACGAGACTGCACCCTTGGCGTGAAGTTGATGCGCGCCGTCCATGTCGCCATGATCGGCGGTCAGGATCACGATCGTCTTGTCGGCAAGACCCGAGGCGTCCAACGCGGCGAGAACGGTCTCGATGTTGCGATCCACATCGCGCATGCAATTCAGATAATAGTTGTGGCGCCGGCGCCAGCGAGCATCCTCGTTCGGGATGTGGCCGACCAGCGCGTCGTGGGCCCTCAGGAAATCACGATGCGCCGGAGGGCGGCCCGGCGCGTCAAGTGCCTGAAAGTGGCTCGCCGGGAGCTTGAAGTCCCACTGCTTGGCATAGAGCGGATCGACCGGGTCGCGCGCGACGCGCTTGATGCCGCTTTTTGTCTGGACAACCGTGCCGGGGGCATCGGTGTTGTAGTACATTACATCATGCGGGTTGACGAGGTTGACGGCGAGAAACCAAGGCTTGTTTTCCTGTGAGAGATCGCGTGCCTTGCCGCGCAGCCAGTTGACGCCCATTGCAGCGATGATCGCGTCGTGCAGGTATCCGCCCCGCGTGTGTGCGATGATGTCGCCCACGCCGAAATAATCGGCGAAACCGTACGCCTCCATCTCCTCCGTGAAAATCTTGGTCAGATGGCCATGTTCGTTGACCGTCTCAAATTCCCTGGTCAGATGCCACTTGCCCTTGTAGGCCGTGTAGTAGCCGGCGTCGCGCATCATATCGCCAAGGGTCGGAATCTCGGTCGACATGCTCTCGATCCAGGGGAAATTCGTGTTGTCGAACATTTTCGTGTGCTGGATGTGCCGCCCGGTATAGAGCACCGAGCGGGAAGGCGTGCACACGCATGAACCGATGCGGTGATTGACGAACGTTGTGCCTCGTTTCATCAATCGTTCGTGTGCAGGCAACCGATAACCCGCCGGGAGTTCTCCTGGCCGGAACAATCGCTCCTGGTCGACCAGGAGGAACAGGATGTTGTAGGGCTGCGCGCTCTCGCGGGCTGCCTTGGTCGAGCCAACGGCCGCGTGGACTTGCCCGCTCGTATCGGCCGCGGCGCCGAGTCCCAGAGCCACCGCACCCATTCCAGCCGTGCGCAGGAAGCCTCGACGCGAGTCAGCCGGGCCCTGCGGATGATCGTTACTCATGTCCTCTCCTTTTCTTGGTCAGGAGGCTTGCGGTAGAGTTGATCTTCAGTCGGTCGATCTTGCCCATTGAACTTGAAGGGAGCGCGGTCTTGGGCCGCCTAGCAAAGTCCAGGCACACGCAAGTTGTTCGCCAAGATCGTTCAATTTACCGCGCGGCAGCAATCGGAATGAGGTGCCTGGCCCCACCTGGACGGAGCACTCACCAGTCTGGCGCAAGGATCGAGCGGTAGCTATGCAAAAAGCAGCCAAGCCTGCGGCATCATGTCCGTAGTTGGGCACTTTCCGGACATGGCGAGATGTCCGACTTGAGTCTGTTATGCACAGCAAAGCGGACGTCGCCGGCCCACCAAGAAACCGGCCAGCCGGCCAAGGCGCAAGCCAACCCTAGTGTCCTAAATGCAAGATGATAGAGTGTCGTAATTCGCAGTATGACCGGTGAGGACACCATGGGATGGTTTGACCGGCTGTTTGGAAGAACCCCGGGGCCTACTAGCCAACTCTTTGCCAGATTCAGAAAGAAATCACGGGCACCAACTGATCCTGATCTTCTGAAGATTGCCAAAGACCGAAAAGGGCATGTTTCACGGAGAGCTGTGAGAGATGAGTATAATCGGCTGCTCTTGGAGAAGTACTCGCACGATAAGGATTGATTTCTAGTTCCATCTAGTGGCGCAAGCTTTTGTAAGCCCGCCTCAGCGGGCAGCCCCTATCTTGACGTCGCTTGCTAGCCCGTAGCAGGAAATGACGAGATGTCCGACTTGAGTCTGTTATGCGCAGCAAAGCGGACGTCGCCAGCCAAGGCGCGGGCCAAGACAGTGAAGAAGTGAGGCACTACCGTCATTCCGGGGCGACACGAAGTGTCGAACCACAAATGCGCAATTGCGCATCGGGGAATCTCGAGATTCCGGGTTCGTGCTTCGCACGCCCCGGAATGACAGACGGATGGATGGCCCTAAGAAGAAGCCATCCGATAGGTCCCACCGATCACGGGATCGCCGTCGGTCGCCACGATGCCGCGCGACACCAGATCTTCCAGATGCGCCAGCACCGAATAGCCGGCTGCACCGCTCAGCCGCGGATCGAGGCCGATATAGATCGCGCGCACCATGGTCGGGATGTCGGTCTCGCCCTTGACAAGGCGATGCAGGATCGAGGCTTCGCGCGCGCGGCGGTGCCGGGTCAGGAAACGCACAAAGCGCGGGCCTTCCGGAATTTCCGGCCCATGGCCTGAGAAATACAGATCCTCAGGGCGGCTCTCCAACCGCGCCAGCGAATCCATGTAGTCGATCATCGAGCCATCAGGCGGGGCCACGATCGAGGTCGACCAGCCCATCACGTGGTCGCCGACGAAACTGATCTTCCGCTCGGGCCAGGCGAACGCCAGATGATTGGCGGTGTGGCCGGGGGTTGCCACCGCTTCCAGCGCCCAGCCGAAGCCCTCGATGGTGTCACCGTTCTTGACCTCGATGTCCGGCCGGAAGTTGCGGTCGGCGCCCGATTCCGGATTGTGCTTCTCGCTCTCGAAGCGCGGCCGCGAGGCGCGGTGCGGTCCCTCGGCGTAGACAGGCGCGCCGGTCGCGGCCTTGATCCGCACGGTGTTCGGCGAATGGTCGTTGTGGGTATGGGTGACCAGGATATGTGTCACGGTTTCGCCGCGCACGGCGTCCAGCAGCGCGTTCGCGTGCGCCTCGTTGTTTGGCCCGGGATCGATGATCGCGACCTTGCCCTTGCCCACGATGTAACTGACCGTGCCGGTGAAGGTGAAGGGGCTCGGATTGTTGCAGAGCACCCGACGTACGCCGGGCCGGGCTTCGTCGACGACGCCCGGCAGGAGCGGAAAGTCGCGGTTGAACGGGATGGTTTCGTTGTCGGTTTCGGCCATGGGAGTTCCTGCACGCTGTCACCAAGCTACAGTCGTCATACCCCGCGAAGGCGGGGTATCCAGTAAACGCCGGCGTTTCGAGACTAAACGGGAGGTCTCTGGGATACTGGATCGTCCGCCCCCCGTGCGCAATTGCGCACTCGGGCGGACGATGACAGCTAAGTTTGACGCCACCTCGGGTGCCCTGTCCAAGGCCTTACGAAAACGCCTGGATGCCCGTGATCGCGCGGCCCAAAATCAGGGCGTGGACGTCGTGGGCGCCTTCATAGGTGTTGACGGTTTCCAGGTTCGAAGAGTGGCGCATCACGTGATATTCGATCTGGATGCCGTTGCCGCCGTGCATGTCGCGGGCGACGCGCGCGATGTCGAGCGCCTTGCCGCAATTGTTGCGCTTGACGATCGAGATCATCTCCGGCGCCACCTTGCCTTCGTCCATCAGACGGCCGACGCGCAACGAGGCCTGCAGGCCCAGCGAGATCTCGGTCTGCATGTCGGCGAGCTTCTTCTGCACCAGCTGGGTTGCCGCCAGCGGCCGGCCAAACTGCTTGCGCTCGAGCGTGTATTGCCGCGCGCGCGCCATGCAGTCTTCGGCGGCGCCCATCACGCCCCAGGAGATGCCGTAGCGGGCGCGGTTGAGACAGCCGAACGGCCCCTTCAGACCGGACACGTTGGGCAACAGCGCGCTCTCGGGCACCACCACGCCGTCCATCACGATCTCGCCGGTGATCGAGGCGCGCAGCGAAAGCTTGCCGCCGATTTTCGGCGCCGACAGGCCCTTCATGCCTTTTTCCAGGATAAAGCCGCGGATCTGGTTGTCATGCGCGGCCGATTTCGCCCAGACGACAAAGACGTCGGCGATCGGCGCGTTGGAAATCCACATCTTGCTGCCGGTCAGCCGGTAGCCGTCGGAGACCTTCTCGGCGCGGGTCTTCATGCCGCCGGGATCGGAGCCGGCATCCGGCTCGGTCAGGCCGAAGCAGCCGACCCATTCGCCGGTCGCGAGCTTGGGCAGATATTTCTTGCGCTGGCTGTCGTCGCCATAGGCGTAGATCGGGTGCATCACCAGCGAGGACTGCACGGAGTTCATCGAGCGATAGCCGGAATCGACGCGCTCGATTTCGCGCGCCACCAGGCCATAGGCGACATAGCTTGCACTGGCGCAGCCATATTCTTCCGGCAGCGTGATGCCGATCAGGCCGAGTTCGCCCATCTCGTTGAAGATCTCGCGATCGGTCTTTTCCTCGAGATAGGCCTTGGTGACGCGCGGCAGCAGCTTGTCCTGCGCATAGGCTCGCGCGGTGTCGCGGATCATGCGTTCGTCTTCGGTAAGCTGCTCGTCGAGCAGGAACGGATCGTCCCACTGGAAACCCGCGGATGTCGGTTTGTCCTTGGACTGAGGGCGCACGCTCATAAAAATCCCTTTCGCATCACTGTCCTCATTGGAGTTGGCGGCCAAATTAGTGCGCTATCGTCCGAAGCGCAATTGAATTGGGCCTTTTACGTCATTCCCCGATGCGCAATTGCGCATCTGTGGGCGCGCGCAGCGCGAGCCCGGAATCTCGAGATTCCGGGTCTGGTTCTAACGCACCATCCCGGAATGGCGAATGCGGCTACCCTTCGAGCCGTTCGTTGGAGACGATCTCGATCCCGAAACCGGACAGTCCCTTGTAGTCATGGACCGACGACGTCAGATGCCGGATCGAAGTGATGCCGAGATCGCGCAATATTTGCGCACCGACGCCGACTTCACGCCATTGCCGGTTGCGATCGGCCTCGGCGGATTTCTGTTCGCCGACCGGCTCGACCGGAACGCCGGCGGCGCCGTCGCGCAAATACACCAGCACGCCGCGGCCGGCCTGCTTGAAATGGTTCAGCACGATCTGCATGCGCGCCTGGCCGGTGAACAGATCCTTGACGATGTTGGGCTTGTGCAGCCGCGTCAGCACGTTCTTGCCGTCGCCGATGCCGTTGTAGACGAAGGCGGCATGCGCGATCTCATCGAACGGCGAACGGTAGGCGTAGCCCTGCAGCGGCCCGATCGGGCTATCCGTTGTAAAGGTTGCGACCCGCTCGATCAGCTTCTCGCGCGCCTGGCGGTAGGCGATCATGTCAGCGATCGTGACGTGCTTGAGCTTGTGGGTGGCGGCGAATTTTGCGACCTGCACGCCCTTCATCACGGTGCCGTCGTCGTTCATCAACTCGGAGATGACGCCGACCGGCGGCAGGCCGGAGAGCTTGCAGAGATCGACCGCGGCCTCGGTATGACCGGAACGCAGCAGCACGCCGCCGTCACGGGCGATCAGCGGAAAGATATGACCGGGCCGGGCAAAATCACTGGCGCCGGCATTCGGGTTGGCCAGCGCCCGGCAGCAGGAGGCGCGCTCGTCCGCCGAAATCCCGGTGCCGCCATCGGGCTTGTAGTCGATCGAGACCGTGAAGGCGGTGGTGTGGTTGGAATCATTATGCGCGACCATCGGATCGAGCCGGAACCGGCGCGCGTCTTCCTGCGTGATCGGCGCGCAGACGATGCCCGAGGTATGGCGGATGATGAACGCCATTTTCTCGGCGGTGCAGAGCGAGGCCGCGACGATCAAATCGCCCTCACCCTCCCGGTCGTCATCATCGGTGACGACGACGAGTTCGCCGTTGGCAAAGGCTTGCAGAACTTCCTGGATCGTATCGGCCATTTTCTCAAATTCTCGCTTTGGACAGGGAGTGCATTAGCCGGACTCATGGGCCCGCGCCAGCATCAATACGCAGGGCAGGACGTCGCCTGCGACGTTTCGCAGTACGAAATCGGCATGCAGGAAACCATTGACCGGGTCCGGCTTCAATCGCCATGGTCGCACCCATAAAAACAAGAAGCACCATTCGGGGAGGAGACATATGCGTTTTCGGTTGAATTTCCACCTGATGGTATGGGCGGGGTTCGCCCTGATGGCAGGGGTCGCGGGCCTATCGCACCCCGCTCCCGCCGCTGGCGTACCAGCCGCTGAGAGCAGCCTGTAGCCCTACCAGTTCACCGCCGCCGCTGCTCGCGCCGTTTGGCGAAGCCTGCAGCAAGGAGGATGCAGAAGGCCCACCCCAGCAAGGGCACAGCTGCGGTGCGCGCAATGGCCCGGTATTGCTCTGCGAGGGCGCCTGCAACCGAGGGAGCGCGCGTCACGATGAGCGGCTCATCCAGTGTCTTGAGGCCGAGTTTCTTGGCCGCATCGCGCGCGATGATCTGCGCGCCGGATACGGCAACGCCCACGAACCGGACATATTCACCGCCGGATTCGTTCCAGAATTGCGGATGCGAGGCGAGAACACGTCCTGAATCCCTGACTTCGCCCGCGACCCAGACTTCAACGGGAAGCTCGGGTCTCCAGCCCTCGCCGACCAGCGGTGCAAGACGGCGGGTGCCGTAACCCTTGCTGCCGCGGCCGCCGCTCATGCGGGCCTCCCCTGCGAATTCGGTGGCAATGCGCCAGCGCGGCGCGGCGTAGCCGGCGACGCCGACACCTTCAGGAATATCGTCGACCAGACGCAGATTGACGGTGCGGCCCCACAACGGTGCATCCACGACAAAGGCCGGCGACACGCCCGTCAATGTCATGATCGCGACCGCAGGCATGCACAGGCCGGGCCGGGATCGCGTGACGCCTATAGCCAGCGGCAAACCGAGCAGGAACACCCCCATGATCCACGGCACAACCGGCGTGTATGCAACGACAAGCGTGCCGAGCGTCAGCTGAAACAGGATCGCAGCCGTTCCCGCCATCAGGCAACCGAACAGCGTGGACGACGCGGCCAGCGACGGGCCCGAACCGCGCGTCCTGTTTGATGACGAGAACGATATCCGCATGCTGATGGGCATTTCCGTGCTTCAATCCGGCTGGCGCATCGCCAAACCCAGGACGGCCCCGCACAGGGCGCCCGCCGCTCCGCCGACGCCCATGGTGCCAAGCGCGCGGGCCGCGTAAACGGTCTCGTGCGGCTTCAATGTCAGCAGCACCAGGAGCATCATGCTCAGCGCTCCCGCGGTGAAGCCGACGGCAGTCAGTCCCGGTACGCGCCTGCCTTGCCATCCCGCGGACGAATAGGCCGCGACCGGCAGGGCGATCAGTGTGGTCGGCGCCGCGAGTAGCGCGCCGAACGAAATACCGGCGAGAGCGAGGAACCTCAGAAAGTCGGGAAACGGAAAATCGATTCCGTCGATCAGATACATCGGCACGACCAGCATCAGCGCTCCCGCCAGGCCGCCGAGCGGGGCGAGCAGCAATCCGATGGCGAGCGCCTTGGCTGCATCGCTCCCGCCCGTCCGCGCGAAAGGCCGAGCCTTCCGGGCCGGCGCTTCACGATCGGACCGGATCATTTCGACGCTTTCCTTCGGTTGTGAGACGAGTGTTCGCAGCCGCCAAAAGAATGGCTGCTCGCCGTGCAATATTCAGTGTCGGTTGTATTAAGTTCGGTTCAAATGCAGACTTGGGAGACTCTGATCCCCCGCGGCGCCTGTCCGTCATCTCTCCGCTTACGGAGATAGAGCGACAGACAGCCTTACGGCAGCACTTCCTTGCGCTCGGCGAGCAGTGCATCCATTTCGGCGCGCTTGTCTCCCAGCAGGTCGGCGGCGGCGGCCTCGATCACGGTATAGAGTTCGTGAGCATCGCTGAGCCGGGTCACGGTGACGTAATCGGCGCCGGCTGCGTAAAGGTCGTTGACGTCGGACAAGAGATCCGCGGTCGCGACGATTTTTGCGGTCGGGTTGAGGGTGCGCACGTGCCGGACCAGTTTCTCGTTGTTGGCGCCCTTCAGGAGCGAATCCGGCACGCTCAGGATGATCAGTTCCGACTTGCCGATACCGGCATGGAGCAGCGTATCGACATTGCTGATATCGCCATAGATCACGTGCAGACCCCGATCGGCCAGCGTCCGGAACACATTGGGATTGAAATCGATCACGGTGATCTGTTCGAGCACGAGCGGATTTTGCCGCTCGATTTCGGCGAGCAGCGCGCTCGCCGCGCGGAAGAAGCCGAGAATGACGATACGGCGTGCCTCATGGCCGCCCTCATGTCCGGCCTCGCCCTGGCCGTGATCGAGATCGCGCAGCCCGATCTTCTTCATTGGACCGATCAGAGCCCGCGTGATCTCATCGCTCTTGCCCATCACGAAGGTGCTGATCACGGCCAAAATGACGAAGGCGAACGACGCCGCGCTCGACGTCTCGGTCCCGATATGGTTCGCGACCACACCGGTCTGGATCACGACCAGCGAAAACTCCGAGATCTGCGCCAGATTGATCGCCGGCAACAGGCTGGCGCGCAGACCCTGTTTCATCAGATAGAGCGGCACAAATGTCGTCACCACGCGGCTCACCACGGTGAAGGCCGCAATCAACAGCGCCAGCCCGATCACCGACGGGCCGGGAATGGGAATGGTCATGCCCAAGGCCACGAAGAACAGCGTGATGAAGAAATCGCGCAGCGTCGTCACCTTGGCGGTGACGTCGAGCGCGTAGGGGAATGTCGAGAGCGAGACACCGGCGACCAGCGAACCCATCTCGCGCGACAGATGCAGCTTCTCGGCAATCTCGCCGATCAGGAAGCACCAGGCCAGCGCGCCGAGCAGGATCAGCTCAGGGCGGCGCGCGATCTGGTGAAACAGCCGCGGCAGCACGTAGCGGCTCAGCACCAAAGCGGTCGCCACCAGCACGCCGACCCGGCCGATCGAGATCAGGATCACGCTCACCTGAAGATTGTCGAGGCTCGGCTGCACGGCGAGGAACAGGATCGCGAAGATGTCCTGCAGCACCAATACACCGAGCGTGATGCGGCCGGGCAGCGTATCGAGCTCACGCTTCTCGTACAGCACCTTGACGATGATAACGGTTGAGGAGAGCGCGCAGGCCACGCAGAGATACAGCGCGTCGAAACGGCCCGCCCCCATCGACAGTCCGATCCCCCAAAAGAACAGGATCCCGAGCAGGCAGCCGCCGACCAATTGCCCGCCCGCGGCGAACAGGATGACCTTGCCGGCGCGCACGATCTTTTTCAGGTCGATTTCCAGCCCGATCATGAACAGCATGAAGATCAGGCCGAGTTCGGAGATGACGTGAATCGAATCCTTTGAATGGACCCATTTCATGCCGAATGGACCAATCAAAAACCCGGCGATAAGGTAAGCGAGGATCAGCGGTTGCCGGGTAAAATGCGCCAGCAAACCAAGCACCCAGGCAAACAGGATGCATAAAGTGATATCGCCGATAAGCTCGTGCATATTTCCTGACTTTTCCTCATTGCAACCTAGAGGCCGGGGCGCAATGGTCAAACGAGCAATGTGTCACATCCGCCTAACAGGTCTCTTTCTAGCGATTCTTGCCTGCCTGTCGATCCTTTACTGCCCGGGAGCGCAGGCGCAGGCGGCCGGCAGTATCCGGCAAAATTTGGAAGGGTTCCTGACGGCGAACCCCGCACGCACCCCCGCTATATCGGGCAGCATCGATAGCAGACATTCCGCTTTCATCCCCCGGCGGCGACCGATTAAGATCATCGGCAAGAACTAACCAAACTACCGGAGGGCCGCGCCAGCGGCCTTCTCAACGAAAAACAAAACGGGAGTGAATGTCCAATGTCTACCGCATCAATCTTTGATTTCGCACCATTGCTGCCGGCCGGATTGCCGGCGCCGGCGGCGCGGTGGACGGGTCTGGCCAAATACAGTTTCGTCGGCGGCAACAATGATCCCGACCAAGTGCCGGTCGATGGCCTGATCGCGGCGATGACTGCCGTGCTCCAGCGCGAGGGCAAGACGCTTGCGACCTACGGCCTCGCCAGCGGCCCGCAGGGTTACCGCCCCCTGCGCGAATTCCTCACCAGGAAACTCAAGCGCGATGCCGGCATCGGCTGCACCACCGACGACGTCATGATCGTCTCCGGTTCGCTGCAGGCGCTCGACCTCGTCAACGCGACGCTGCTGGCGCGCGGCGATACCGTGCTGATCGAACAGGAGACCTATCAGGGCTCGCTGAGCCGGCTGACCCGGCTCGGCGTCAAGACGGTCGGCATTCCCCTCGACGACGAGGGCATGCGGATGGATGCGCTGGCGGCTGTTCTGGCCGACCACAAGCGCCGCGGCATCATGCCGAAATACATCTACACCATCCCGACCGTGCAGAACCCGACCGGCTCGATCCTGCCGGAGGCGCGGCGCGCCGAAATGATAAAACTGTCGCAGGAATACGGCGTGCCGATCTTCGAGGACGATTGCTACGCCGACCTGATCTGGAACGGCCAGCGCCCGCCCGCGATCTATGCGATGAGCAAGCAAGGCGGCGTCATCCATATCGGCTCGTTCTCCAAATCGATTGCGCCGGCGCTGCGGGTCGGATTCATCGTCGCGCCCTGGGAGATGATGTCGCGGATGCTGGCGCTGAAGACCGATGCCGGCTCCGGCGCGCTGGAGCAGATGGTGCTGGCGGAATATTGCACGCCGCATTTCGAAACCCACGTGCCGAAGCTGACACGCGGCCTGCGCGCCAAGCTCGATACGCTGATGGAGGCGCTCAACGAGCAGTTCGGCACATCAGCCGAGTTCGAGGATCCCAAGGGCGGCATCTTCCTGTGGGTCAAACTTCCCGACAATGTCGATACGTTGAAGCTGTATCAGGCAGCGCTGGCCGCCGGCGTCGCCATCAACCCGGGGCCGGAATGGTCGACCGACAAGTCCTATGCCGGCAGCCGCCTGCGGCTGTGCTTTGCCAGCCCCTCTCACGAGCAGATCCGCGAAGGCGTCGCCGTGCTCGCGGACGTCTGCCGCAAGGAGTTCGGTGTGCCCGAGCGAAGCGCCAATGTGGAGAAGCGGGCGCGCAGTTAAGGTGCGCGAGCGCACACCTGAGGTGACCGGCGCCGCCTCCCAGCATCGCCTCGGCATTGCCCTCGTCGTCGCTGCCGCCATCGCCTGGAGCACGG
Source organism: Bradyrhizobium sp. AUGA SZCCT0182 (assembly GCF_018130185.1). Taxonomy (NCBI): domain Bacteria; kingdom Pseudomonadati; phylum Pseudomonadota; class Alphaproteobacteria; order Hyphomicrobiales; family Nitrobacteraceae; genus Bradyrhizobium; species Bradyrhizobium sp. AUGA SZCCT0182. Next base: position 46,228 of record NZ_JAFCLY010000024.1, read on the forward strand.
CGCCGTTCTTCACGCGGCTGCTCGCCTATGATTCCTGGACCATCCTGTTCTGGCGGGGGTTGTTCGGCGGCGGCCTGATCGCGGCCATGATGGTGTTGCTGCAGGGTCGCGCCGGCCTGCAGGAGCTGACCAGGATGGGAAAAAGCGGCTGGCTGGTCGCGTCGTATTCGACAGCAGCCATGATCGCCTTCATCCCTGCCCTGCAGCTGACCAGCGTATCCAATGTCGCAATCATCATCGCCACGGGGCCCTTCCTCGCCGCAGCGCTGGCGTGGGCATGGCTGCGAGAAATCCCGAGATTGCGAACCATGCTGGCGAGTGTCGTGGCGCTCTGCGGCGTTGCGATCATCCTCGGCAACGCGCGCGCCGGTTCCGATATCCTCGGAATCGCACTGGCCTGCTTCATGGCACTGGCGATCGCCGCGATGACAGTCATGGTGCGGCGGCACAAAGGCACCTCGATGGTCGCCGCGGCCGCGATCTCGAACATCCTGGGCAGCGTGGTCAGTATTCCCTTTGCTCACGGCATCGCCGGCGTCACCGGGTACGACCTGTTCATTCTTGCGATGTTCGGGTTCTTCCAGGTCGCGATCGGCCTCACGCTGTTCTTCGTCGGCTCACGCCTGTTGCCATCCAGCCAGGCGGCGCTGATCTCGACGCTGGAGACACCGCTGATGCCGTTTTGGGTGTGGCTGGCGTTCGCCGAGGTTCCCGGAATCCGGGTCCTCATCGGCGGCGCCCTTGTCATGGGCGCGGTCATTGCCGACATTATCGGCGACAACCGCGCGCAGCGGCAATCAGGCTGATCTGGCCGACCTGCCCCTCCGCTCTACCGCGACATGGCGACGATCTCGACCCAGTTCGGGTTCTTGCCCACGGCATACTCCTTGAGTTTGGTGAGTTTGCCGGTCGCCTTGTCGATGGCGTAACTCGTCATGCTGTTGGACAATTGGCCGACCGACAACAAATAGCGGCCGGTCGGATCGATGTTGAAGCCGCGCGGCTGCTTTTCGGTCGGGTAGGAATCGATCGGTGTCAGCATTCCCGTCTTGGGATCGACCTTGAATGCCGCAAGCGTGCTGGTGGTGCGTTCGGAGGCGTAGAGAAATTTGCCGTCCGGCGTGAGATGGATATCCGCAGCCCACGGCTTGCCCTCGAACCCCTTGGGCAATGACGTCGCGACCTGAATTTCCTTACCCAGGGTACCGGCCTTGGCATTCCATGGGAAAACGTAGATCGACGCGTCGAGTTCATTGAGCAGATAGACGAACCGGTTGCCCGGCGCGAACACCAGGTGACGCGGACCGGCCTTGGCCTTGACGCTAACGGTCGGTGGATCGTTGGGTACAAGTTTGCCGGTCTTGGCGTCGAATTTTTCCTGGTACACGACGTCGCCGCCGAGGCTGGTGTGCAGCACGTAGCGGTTCGACGGATCGACCACGATGCAATGCGCATTCGGCTGCGTCGCCATGATCTGCTGCGCCGGCTGCACGACGCCGTCGAGGCCGATCGGATTGACCGTGACCTTGTTGCCGCCATAGGAGGCGCTGAGCAGGAACTTTCCGCTCCGGTCGGTGGCGACATAGGCCGTCGAATCGGCCAGCGGACCGGGGCCCAACGGCTTCAATTTGCCGGTCTTGGAATCGATCGAAAAGCTCACCACCGAATATGGCTCGTTGCGCAAGCCCGCAAAGAGACGTTTCTTGTCGGGACTGACCGCCAACGGCAGCGAGCCTCCGGGTTTGGCAGGGCCCGGCACCGCGGTCGTTTCGACCGGTGTCAGTTCGCCGTTCGGCTTGAGTTCCAACACGTGGACGTCCTGGCTGTCGGCATTTCCGACATACACAAACGTCGCAGCACCCGCAGATGACATGAAAACCCCAGCTCCCAGCAAAGCAGCCACGCTGAATATCGCATTAAGACTCGCTCGTGCTCGCACGTTGCCTCCTCATTTCCGGTTGATCGAACAGCGGTTGCCGACGTGATGGATGCGCACCCTATCGCACCGCGAACGGCGCCTGATACGGCCTCCCGAACGGCACGCCGTTGATCACGGTCTGCACCGGTTTCAGCAGCAGCTTGCCCTCGCGCTTGTTGTTGCGGGTGTCGACGAACGAGACCTGCGCCTCCATCAGTTCCATGATCGCGACGTCGCCGGGCGCGCCGACCTGCAGCGTGCCGATTTTCGGTGCGCGGTTGATGATCTTGGCCGGCGCCGAGGTTGCCATCGCCACCACCTGCTCCACCGTAAATCCGAGCGGGATGAACTTGCTCATCACGTTCGGCAGATACGGCATGCCGGGCGAATTGCCGGAGAAGACGTGGATGTCGGACGAGATCGTGTCGGGCGGGCAGCCGCCCGCGATCGCAGGCTCCGCCACCGTGAAATCGAAACTGCCGCCGCCGTGCCCGACGTCGAACATCACGCCGCGCTGCTTGGCGGCAAGCGCTGCCGGCAGCAGCTTGCCATCCTGCACGATGTTGGTGAACACGCCGCCGACGTTCGGTGCGCCGGAATAGGCATGGGTCAGCACGTCGCCCGGCCGCAGCAGATCGAGAATCTGCGACATCAACTCCTTGGTCTCGACGCCGCCGATATGCACCATCATCTTGGCCGGCCAGCCGCACATCTCGCAGGCCTTTATGGCCCGCTTCAGTGGTTCGAGGCCGTGCTTGGCGATGACATTCTCCGACATCCGGACTTTGACGCCGAGCAGGAAATCCGGATTCTCGGCCAGCGCCATGGCGCAGGCGTCGAGCTGCGCGTGGTCGATATTGTATAGTTCGGCGACCGGGAAGCCCGACAGACCGTGATTGGCGATATGGACGAAGGCGTAAATCCGCGCGCGGGATTGCGCCACGACGTAGCGGCGCAGCGCGGCGATATTGTTGACGCCGGCGTCCCCCGCCGACACGACTGTCGTCGTTGCCTGGGCCTGCACCAATTCGTCGGCGGGAATGCCGATCGCCGAGCCATAGGGGTAGACATGGGAGTGCAGGTCGATCAATCCCGGCGTCACCAGTTTGCCGGCAGCGTCGATGGTCTTCGAGGCGCGTGCGGCCGGAATATCGGCCTCAACTGCCTCGATCATGCCCCAGCGAATGCCGATATCACGTTTTCCCCGCAACGACTGGCTGGGATCGAGCACATCGCCGCCCTTGATCACGAGGTCGAACTTGTCGTTCGGGCCCATCGCGGCATTGGCCGGTGCGGACATCGCAGCGACCGCGGCCGATCCTGACAGGCTTAGAAAATCACGGCGTGAAAACCCGCTCATGGCATCGCTCCCCCAGATGATTTTTATGGCGCGATGATGCGCCGGGACCGGGCTTTCCGCAAGCCGGCGCGTGCCTACGCTCAACCCACACGGGTATCAATGACCGTGCGGCCGGACGGTCCGTGGGATCGCGGTTGTCCAGAACGGCCGCGTGTAAACGCAACGTTTCGAGCGTGGGTTATTGGACTAAAGAAACTTGCTCGTGCACGGAACCAACGCACGCATTGCATCCGCAGATCCTTGCTGAACAGACATTCAGAATTCTCTTCAAGTTTCGTCGGAACGTTCCCGTCGATGCGCTGTTCTATCCTCGCTCAATTGAGAAGAGGACAAGTAATGAAGAAGTTTGGATTAGTTTTGGCCGCGCTTGGCGCGATCATCATCGGGGTGCCGTCGATTGCAAGCGCACAGACTGTTGTGATCAAGCGTGGCAGCGGTTATCACCAAGGCCATCACCACTCTCACGGTGCACGCGCCGAATACCGCGGGCATCGTGACCGCGGCTACCATCGCGGACATCGTGGTCATGGTCACCACAACAAGGTCGTGATCATCAAGAAGCATCGTTACTGAGGTTGATGCCTCAGACTTAGGCCTCAACGGAAAATGGCTCCTCGCGGAGCCATTTTCTTTGTTGGTATCGCCGGCTGATTGCTTCGGCTCAGCTGTAGATTTCAAACAGGCCTGCGCCACCCTGGCCGCCACCGATGCACATGGTGACGACGCCCCACTTCGCCTTGCGACGACGGCCTTCCTGCAGGATGTGGCCGGTGAGCCGCGCGCCGGTCATGCCGAAGGGATGGCCGATCGCGATCGAGCCGCCGTTGACATTGTACTTCTCGGGGTCGATGCCGAGCTTGTCGCGAGAATACAGACACTGGCTGGCGAAGGCTTCGTTCAGTTCCCAGATGTCGATGTCGTCGATCTTGAGGCCATGGCGCTTCAACAGCTTCGGCACGGCGAAGATCGGGCCGATGCCCATCTCATCCGGCTCGCAGCCCGCCGCCGCCCAGGCAACGAAACGGCCGAGCGGCTGCAGGCCGCGCTTTTCGGCATCCTTGGCTTCCATCAGCACGACAGCCGCCGCGCCATCCGAAAGCTGGCTGGCATTGCCGGCGGTAACGTATTTGCCGGCACCCTTGACCGGCTCGAGCTTGGCAAGGCCTTCCATGGTGGTCTCGGGACGGTTGCACTCGTCGCGATCGACCGTGTAGTCGACGATGCTTTCCGCTTTCGTCGCCTTGTCGACCACCTTCATCCTGGTCTTCATCGGGACGATTTCGTCCTTGAACTTGTTGGCCTGCTGGGCGGCGGCCATGCGACGCTGCGATTCCAGCGAATACTCGTCCTGGTATTCGCGGCTGAGCTTGTAGCGCTCGGCGACGATGTCGGCGGTATCGATCATCGCCATGAAGATGTCGGGCGCGGTCTTGAGCAAATCCGGATCGATCGATTCCTTGGGCGAGCCGCCGCCGGGAATCGAGATGCTTTCAACGCCGCCAGCCACGATGCAATCGGCGCCGTCCGAGCGGATCGAGTTGGCGGCCATCGCGATGGTCTGCAGCCCCGAGGAGCAGAAGCGGTTGACCGAAACGCCGGCCGTCGACTTTGGCATGCCAGCGAGCAGCGCAGCCTGGCGGCCGATATTGGGCGCGCCATGCGCGCAATTGCCGAGATAGCAGTCCTCGACGTAGTCCTTCTCGACGCCGGCGCGCTCGACCGCGTGCTTGATGGCGTGGGCCGCCATCGACATCGGAGGGGTGATATTGAACCCGCCGCGGCCGGACTTCGCCAGCCCCGTACGTGCATAGGAAACGATAACAGCTTCACGCATTTTCTAGACCTCCCTTTGATGCCACCCAGTATGGACTGGACCTCAGCCCGTGTGTAGCGAAAAACCTTGAATTCCGGCGGACGGAAAAGGAGGAATCGCCTTCAATCCCACGCCGGCCCGAAGGCGGGATTTACACAACGTTTGTCCTTCGGCAAGGCCGCGATTGCCTTTCGATCGTCGTCATCAACCCGCAGCTGCAGCGCGTCGAGATTGGCCTTTTGGCTTTCGGCGCGCGAGGCCTTCGGGATCGCGGCGACGCCGTCCTGGTCGAGCAACCATTTCAGCGCCACCTGTGCGGCGCTGGCATTATGCTTGCGCCCGATCGCGGTCAGCGTCTCGTCGGAGGCCACGCGGCCCTGCGCCAGCGGGCAATAAGCAACCAGCGGAATCGATTTGGCGGTGAGATATTGGCGCAGCTTTGTCTGATCCAGCATCGCGTGGTATTCGACCTGGTTGCAGACAATCGGAGCCTTGATCTCCTCGACCACGGTTTTCAAGAGCGCGATGTTGAAATTGGCGACCCCGATGGCGCGGGTGCGGCCTTCCTGCTTCAGCTTCATCAGCGTTTCGAAGATCGCCGGCAGGTTCATATCTCGTGACGGCCAGTGCACCAGATAGAGATCGACCTGATCGAGCCGCAACTTCTTCAGGGAAGCATCGAAAGCCCGGCGGATCGCGTCCGGCGCCAGGTTTTCGTTCCAGACCTTGGTGGTGACATGCAGGTCCTTGCGGGCGATGCGCGAGGCCGCGATGGCAGCGCCAATCGGCTCCTCATTGCCATACATTTCCGCGGTGTCGAGATGCCGGTAACCCAGCGCCAGCGCGCTTTCGACCGCGGCGCGGCAGCCATCGCCCTGCAGGCGAAAGGTGCCAAGTCCAAGCCTCGGCAGGGCAATGCCCTGCGTTTGCAGATTTTCCATTGAATGCTCCCGAAGGCGTAAAGTGTCGCGGGGAAGACGAAAGCCGCATGGACGGCATTGGATTGCGTGGGATAGATCGCTATAAATAGACTGCCCGCAAGGCGCTGGGCAAATCAAGATCAGGTCAGGGAGAGCGATGGGCAACGCGTTGCAACGATGGCTGGATTCGCATCAATTGCCGGCGATCGCCGCCGCCGTGCTCGGCGTGATCACGACGCTCTCCGTGCTGATCGTGGCTGTCTTCTTTCTGATCGGAAAACCCTGAGCGACCGCCGCTATCGCTGCCAGTTGCAGATGCCGCCGGACCTGCACGGCCAGGTTTGAATCCGGGTATCGCGCGCCTGCGCATCGAGCGGATTGTGGCGCGGCTTCGCCAGCTTCGCACGCGCTGCGGCACGCGGCGCCTCAGTGCTGGTCTTCTCGGCCTGAGATTTGGCGACATGCGCCTTGCGTGGCGGCAGCTTGGGCCAGATCGTCGAATCCAGATCCGCCTCCGTGTCCTCCGACCTTGCCTCGATCCGAACGGGCCCGAACCGCGCCTCCGGCCCGATCCGCTTGGGCGACAATACGGCCCTGGGAAGATCAAGGCTGAGCAACTCACCCGGACGATACTCGGCCGCCGTCGCGGCGCCGGCCAATGCCAAAAACCCCGTGCAAACCGCTGCAGCTAAAGCGCTTTTCAGGACCATTATGGGCCTCCTGAAATGAATAAAAATAAAGGTAACTGAGACCATCATGTAGGAAGCCGGCAGGGCCTTTTCCAGCCGAAATTTTCGGCAAGGTTACCCGCTAACTACGCCGGCCGCGAAAAATCCGCGGCCGGTCGCCCGGAACCTATTCCGCGGCTTGCGCAACCGGCTGACCGATCGTGCCCTCCAGCCGCGCGCATTCCTGGCGGTAGCGCGCGACATTGGCCTCCTTGATGTGGCCGTAGCCGCGCACGAGGTCAGCCATTTTCGCCAGCGCCACCAGCCGCGGCCAGTCCTGCGGTTTGGCCGTGTCGAGGTGGCGGAGGATCATGTCAGAATATTCGCCCGGCAGTGCCCGCTCCATCCGGCGCTCGGAGGTATAGCCGAACGGATCGAACGCGGTGCCGCGCAGGAATTTGAAGCGCGTCAGGACATCGAACGCCTTGAGGATCCAGCCACCGAATTCACGCTTGCGCAAATGCCCGGTGACCTTGTCGCGGCGCGCCAGCAAGGGCGGCGCCAGGCTGACTTTGACGCTCGCGTCGCTGTCGAACTGCTCCTTCAGCGCTCTGGCAAATTCGCCGTCGGAATAAAGCCGGGCAACTTCGTATTCATCCTTGTAGGCCATCAGCTTGAACAGGCCCTTTGCAAAGGCTTCGGTGAGGTCCTGCGCTGCAGGCGAAGCCTTGGCTTCGGCGGCACGCACCCGCGCGACCTCGGCAAGGTAGCGCTTCGAATAGGCCTCGTTCTGGTAGTCGGTCAGGAAGCCAGCACGGTGAGCGATGGTCTCGTCCAGCGTCCGCTTGACCGGCGCTGTGCCCTGCGCCTTGAAGCGCGCGGCGCTGACCACACGTTGCAGGTCGTGCGCGGCAAGCCGGCCCCAGGAGAACGCGAGTTTGTTCATCTCGATCGCCGCGCCGTTGAGGTCGATCGCCTTCATGATCGCCTCCAGTGACAGCGGAATCGTGCCGCGCTGAAATGCAAAGCCCAGCATAAAGGAGTTGGTCGCGATGCTGTCGCCCATCAGGGACGAGGCGAGACCGGTCGCGTCCAGAATATCGAGATCGCTGGCGCTGACGGCCTCGTTGAGCGAGTCCCGCATCGCGCCGGCCTGGAAGTCGATATCGGGATCAATGACAAAACTTGCGGTCGGCAGCAGATCGGCGTTGACGATCGCGCGCGTCAGGCCGCGCTCGGCCCGGCTCAGCGCCGGGATGCTGGTGGCGACGACGATGTCGCAGCCGAGAATGAGGTTGGCGGTGCCGGGCCCGATCCGGACATTGGCGAGATCGTCAGCCGACGGCGCGATGCGGACGTGGCTCATGACCGCGCCGTTCTTCTGCGACAATCCCGTGAAGTCGAGCGTCGAGCAGGCCCTGCCGTCGACATGCGCGGCCATGCCGAGCAACGCGCCGATGGTGATGACGCCGGTGCCGCCAATGCCGGTGACGAGGATGTTGAACGCGCCATCCAGCGCGGGCAGCGTCGGCTGCGGCAGATCGGCGAACAACGCCGACGGGTCGGCCGCGGCGCGATCGGCCTTCCGCAACTTGCCGCCATGCACGGTAACAAAGCTCGGGCAAAAGCCTTCGATGCAGGAGAAATCCTTGTTGCAGTTCGACTGGTCGATCCGGCGCTTGCGGCCGAGTTCCGTTTCCAGCGGCTGCACCGAGACGCAGTTGGAAGCAGCCGAGCAGTCGCCGCAGCCTTCGCAGACGCGCTCATTGATGAAGACGCGCTTCGGCGGATCGGGATAGAGCCCGCGCTTGCGGCGGCGGCGCTTTTCGGCGGCGCAGGTCTGGTCGTAGATCAGGACCGAGAGACCTTTGACGTCGCGCAGTTCCTTCTGCACGGCGTCGAGTTCGCGGCGGTGATGAACAGTCGCGCCTGCGGGGAAATAGTTGCTGGGGTATTTATCGGGATCGTCAGAGACGATCGCAAGACGCTTGGCGCCTTCGGCGGAAACCTGATGCGCGATCTGCGACACGGTCAGGCCGCCCTCGGCCGGCTGGCCGCCCGTCATCGCGACAGCGTCGTTGTAGAGGATCTTGTAGGTGATGTTGACGCCGGCGGCGGAAGCGGCGCGCAGCGCCAGCAAGCCCGAATGCGTGTAGGTGCCGTCGCCGAGATTCTGGAACACGTGCTGTTCGCTGGTGAACGGCGCCTGCCCGATCCAGGTGACGCCTTCGGCGCCCATATGCGAGATCGTCGCGGTGCGGCGGTTCGGCACCGAGAGCGCCATGCCGTGACAGCCGATGCCGGCCATCGCGCGGCTGCCCTCAGGCACTTTGGTGGAGGTGTTGTGCGGGCAGCCCGAGCAGAAATACGGCGTGCGCTGCAGCTTTGCCGCACCAATGCCCTCCGCGGGCCGGTCGAACGCTTCGAGTTTTGCCAGGCGCTGTTCCAGCGCCGGGCTGCGATGGCCGAGCCGGCGGAGCCGCGCCACCACGGCCGCGGCGACCATGGTTGGCGTCAACTCGCCTTCGCTTGGCAGCAGCATCGCGCCAGTCTCGTCGCGCTTGCCGACCACCGAGGGGCGCCTCATAGCATCGACATTGTAGAGGATGCGCAGCAGCTGATCCTCGATGAAGCCGCGCTTCTCCTCGACCACAAGCACGTCCTGCAGGCCTTCGGCGAACGCGCGTGCGCCGTGCTCCTCCAGCGGCCAGGTCAGCGCGACCTTGTAGATGCGCAGTCCCAGCGCCTGCGCTTCGGCGTCGGTAATACCAAGATCGGCCAGCGCCTGGCGCAGGTCGAGATAGGCCTTGCCGGTCGCCATGATGCCGAGCCGCGCCGGCTTGGAATCCAGCACGATACGGTCGAAGCGATTGACGCGGGTGAAGGCGGCGATCGCCTGCATCTTCGGGCCGTGAAGCCTGCGCTCCTGCTCCAGCGGCGCGTCCGGCCAGCGGATGCCAAGCCCGCCCGGCGGCATTTCGAAATCGGTAGGGATGATGATCTTGATGCGATCGGGATCGCTGACGATCGAGGCCGAGCTTTCGACCGTCTCGGAAATCGCCTTGAACCCGACCCAGCAGCTCGAGTAACGCGAAAGCGCAAACCCAAGAATCCCGAGGTCGAGATAGTCCTGCAGCGTCGCAGGATTGACCACCGGCATCAGTGCCGCCGCAAACACCTGTTCGCTCTGATGCGCCAGCGTCGAGGACTGGCAACCATGATCGTCACCGGCCAGCGCGATCACGCCGCCATTGGGCGAGGTGCCGGCAGAGTTGGCATGCTTGAGCGCGTCCATCGAGCGATCGACGCCGGGACCCTTGCCGTACCAGATGCCGAACACGCCATCGACCTTGGCGCCCGGGAACATCCCGACCTGCTGGCTGCCCCACACCGCCGTGGCCGCCAGATCCTCGTTGAGGCCGGGCGCGAACTCGATGTTGTGTTCCTTGAGGAAGGATTTCGCACGCCACAGCGCGTGATCGTACATGCCGAGCGGTGAACCGCGATAACCCGAAATGAAACCTGCGGTGTTGAGTCCCTGCGCGCGGTCGCGTTCGCGCTGCAACATGGGCAACCGGACCAGTGCCTGCGTACCGGAAAGAAAGATGCGTTTCGCATCCAGCCGGTACTTGTCGTCCAGCCCAACTTCCATCAACGCCATTTTTCGCTCCCCGTCGCGCTTTTCTGTGCCGGCTGTTTTGAACCGGTCTAATTGGAGCCAGAATGCACCGGTTTTGCTATGCATGCCCAGCCTGAATGCATGGCGGCAGGACATATCTCGGCTGCGATGTGGATTACGGTCGCACCCTTGCCGAAACCTGTCTTCTTTGAAACGCTGGACGGCAAACGAAAGAGTCAAGGAAACCTCAGAGATGACAGAAGCGGCATTCACGACCGAGATACTGGAGAGCGGCGATGTGCTCGTCGGGCCGTGGCGGGGCCCAAAGCAGATGCTGCAGGCGCAGGTCTACGATTCCCACGCCTCGATCCATGACGACGCGACGGCGCAAAAGCTCGGCTTCAAGGGCGGCACCATCGAAGGCCCGACTCATTTCAGCCAGTTCGCGCCGCTGTGCGAACGGATCTGGGGCCAGGCCTGGTTCGAGACCGGCTGCCTTTCGGCGCATTATCGCAATCCTGCTTTCGAAGGCGAGGAGGTCCAGGCCAACATCGAAAAGCCGAAACCGGGCCAGACCGTTTGCGCCATCGGCATGACCAAACGCGACGGCACCGAGATTTTGCGCGGCACTGCGTCGGTCGGCGGCGATGGGACGGAAACAGCGCTGCACCGGCGGCTCGGCGAACTCAAGCCGCTCGCTGACCCCGTGATCCTCGCCGACCTCAAGGTCGGCATGAAGACCGGCCGGCAAACCGTGAAAATGGATTTCGACCAGAACATGGGCGATCTCTATCCGTTTTCGCTGGCCGAGAAGCTCAAGGTCATCACCGAACCCTCGGCGTATTATTCGCAGGAACTCAATCCCTGGGGCCGGGCGATTATCCCCATGGAGATGCTGAGCGTGCTGTTTCAATACCGCGCGCGTGAGGATCGGCTGCCGATCCGCGGCCCCGCCGTTGGACTGTTCGCGGACCAGGAAATCCGTCTGCTGCGCGGGCCGCTTTTCGCCGGCGAGAATTACACGACCGAGCGTGAGGTCGTCGCCTTGAGCGGCAGCCGCCGCACCGAGAGCGTGTGGGTGCGCACCACCGTATTCGGCGCCGACGACAAGCCGGTCGCCACCATGCTGCTCAATCATGCGAGCATGAAGGATTCCTACGCCAATTACGCGAGCGAGCATAAAGCGCTCTATGGCTGAGGTGGCGGTGCCGGACGATCTTGCCAGATAAGGAAAAGAAGAAAATGGCCCGCCTGCCCTATCTCGAAGCCGACCAGGTCGCGCCTGAGTATCGCGACATGCTCAAGCGCAACACCAATTTGCACAAGCTCCTGGTCAATTCGCCCGACATGGCGCGCGCCTTCAACGGCATCGGCGGCTACATCCGCTTCCAGAGCAAGCTCGATCCGCGCCTGCGCGAGCTTGCGATCCTGCAGGTCGGCTGGATGGAGAAATCGGAATATGAATTCACCCATCATGTGAAGATCGGCAAGGAGTTCGGCGTCACCGACGACGACATCAAGGCGATGATGGCGGAGACCGAGGGCAAGCCCTCGAACCTCGAACCGCTGGCGAAAGCCATCCTGCGCGGCGCCCGCGAGATGGTGCGCGAGCTTGCCATGTCGGATGCGACCTTCGCCGAGATCAAACAAGACCTCTCCGACGAGCACATGACCGACCTCGTAGTCACCATCGCGTTCTACTGCGCCGTGGTCCGCGTGCTGGCGACGATGAAGATGGACAACGAGCCCTATTACAAAGAGGTACTGCAACAGTACCCGATCCCGGGAGTGGAGTGAAATGCGCCTGAAAGATCGTGTCGCCATCGTGGTCGGCGCCGGCCAGAGCCCCGGCGAAGGCATCGGCAACGGCCGCGCCACCGCGCTCACCTTCGCGCGCGAGGGCGCCAGGGTGCTGTGCGTCGATCACCATCTCGAATCGGCGCAGGAGACCGTCGACTTGATCGCGGCCAAACAGGGTACGGCGATCGCCTTCAAGGCCGACGTCACCAAGAATGCCGACATCAAGGCGATGGTGGCGGATGCGCATGGCCGCTGGGGCCGCATCGATATCCTGCACAACAATGTCGGCGTCAGCCTGTCCGGCGGCGACGCCGAACTGCTTGATATCACCGAGGAGGCGTTCGATCGTTGCGTCGCGATCAATCTGAAGAGCTGCATCCTCGCCGCCAAGCATGTGATCCCGATCATGCGCCAGCAAAACAGCGGCAGCATCATCAACATCTCCTCGATGGCTGCGATCACCACTTATCCATACGTCGCCTACAAGGCGACCAAGTCCGCGATGATCGCCTTTACCGAACAGCTCGCCTACCAGAACGCGCAATATGGCATTCGCGCCAACGTCATCCTGCCCGGCCTGATGAACACGCCGATGGCGGTGGATACCCGCGCGCGCGAATTCAAGAAGACCCGCGCCGAGGTCGAAGCCGAACGCGACAGTAAGGTTCCGCTGCGCCAGAAGATGGGCACCGGCTGGGACGTCGCCAATGCCGCGCTGTTTCTCGCATCCGACGAAGCGAGTTTCATCACCGGCGTGACGTTACCGGTCGATGGCGGCGCGAGCGTGCGCCGCGGTTAAGGATTGTGGCGCTTTGACGCAATGCAGCACGTCACGATTCGAGACAGTTGAAATATTCCAATGACACGATGATGTGACGGCGCATCATCGCACGTCCAAATCCTGACTCGTTGTGGTCGCATGAATTTCATGAGCGGCGGCTATCACGCGCCTTGAGAACGTGAGGAGTCTTTGGACGCCATGAACGATGAAATCGACTACGATCTGACGCCCGACCAGTGGGAAGTGTTGAAGAATTTGCGCAACTCCGCATCACGGCCACAGCGGATGAATCGATTCACAATTCAAGGCCTGATTGCGCTTGGACTCGTTACGATCAACGGCGATGTGCCGGTCCTCACGTCAAGCGGACGCAAGGTGCTGGTTAGAGGCTCATCGTGCCTGCTGCTCGATCTTGCGGCGTAATGTCGCCGTCGTGTCACAGCGGCTTCTCGTCATCCGTCACCGGTGAAGTGATGACGAGGAACACCAGATCGGCCAGGCCGGAATTCGAGATGGCGTGTTCCACGCCCGGCGGCAGGAAAATAAAATCGTGCTTGCGCACGACGTGGTTCTTGCCGGCGATTTCCATCAGCCCCTCGCCCTCGAGCACGTGATAGATCTGCTCCTGGATCTTGTGCTTGTGGCGCGCGACCTGGGCCATCGGCTGGTACATCGAAATCCGGTAGTCGATGTGACGCGAGCCCGCCGTCTCCGGCATGACCAGCGGTTTCGACAGTGCGCCGCCAAAATGATTGGGGAATTCGCGCCAGGGCACTTCGGCGATGTTGCGGATGAAAGCGCCGTGATCCTCTGAAGCCATTTGGTGCTCCTTCAGTTACCGCGACGATCAGATCACCAGCGCGCCGCCGTCGATATAGACGATCGATCCCGTCGCAAAGCCGTTCGCCATGAACGACAATATCTGTCGCGCGATGTCGTCGCCGATCCCGACCCGGCCGACCGGTAACGCCGCGGCGGTTTTGGCGAGCATATCACGGCGCGCCTCCTCCGGCATTGCGGCGCGGATCGGCGTATCGATCACGCCGGGTGAGACGGCATTGACGCGCACCGGCGCCAGTTCGAGCGCCAGCGCTTTTGCCAACGATTCGAGTGCGCCATTGGCCGCACTGACGATGGCCGAATTCGGCCGCGGGCGAACGCTGAGGAAGCCGGAGACCAACGTCAGCGATCCGCCGGGGCGAATCTCGGCCGATCGCGCTACCCGCCAGGCGCCCCAGAACTTGCTTTCCATCGTGGACCGCACGTCCTCCATCGCGACCGTCTTGAACGGACCGGTGCGAAGCTGGGCTGCCGTGACCACGACATGATCGACCGGGCCGCAGGCGCGAAACAGCTTTGCGATGCTTTCGTCGCTGGTGACATCGGCCGGGATCGCGATCGCGTTCAGCGTTTCCGCAACCTTGTCGAGGCGCTCGACATTCCGCGACGAAACAATCACATCGGCGCCTTCGCGCTTGGCCATTTCCGCGGTCGAAAGACCGATGCCGGAGGAACCACCGACGACGACGATTTTCTTGCCTGCAAGCAACATGCGCTCTCCTCAGTTCAAATCAGACGGGCTGATAGCGGGTGCCGATGCCCGCCTTGCTTTGGCCCAGGCCGGGCAATTCCCAGACGCCGGCGCCGGTGGGATTGATATCGGCGGCGATATCGACGTCGATCAGATAGGGCTTGTTGGCGGCGATGCCCCTGCGGATGGCCTCGCCGATATCGCCGGCGCGATCGACCCGCACGCCCTCGACGCCGCAGGAGCGCGCCATCGCGGCAAAATCCGGATTGTAGCGCTGGCCGGTCACGGGATCGTGGAAGTCGGTCGCCAGTTCGCGGCCGCCGAGATAACCGCGCTGCAGCCCGCGGATCGAGGCATAGGCGTAATTGTTCCAGACCACCCAGACGACGGGCAGATTATATTCGACCGCGGTTCCAAGCACGTTGGCGTGCATGAAAAAGGCGCCGTCGCCGCACACGGATACGCAGGGCCGGTCGGGCGCTGCGAATTTCGCCCCCATCACGCCGGCGACACCAAAACCCATCGGGCCGAACCCCATCGAACCGATCAGCGAGTCCGGCCGCTTCGGCTTGCAGAAGGAGAGCAGCCAATTGTGGTGCACGCCGATGTCGCTGACCAGGATCGCATTCTCGGGCAGCGCCTTGTCGATCTCAAGCGCAGCACGCTGCGGGTTGATGGGCATGGTGTCGTCGGAAAATCCGGGTGCGACGAACTTGTCCCACTCCTTGCGATAGGTATCGATCTGCGCCAGCCATTTTTTGCGGCTGTCGCCCTTCTTGGTCAGATCGGCGCGGCGGTCGAGTTCGGCATGAACCTGCCGCAGGAACGTCCGAACGTCGGCCATCAGCCCGAGCGCGACCGGATAGTTGCGGCCGATCTCTTCGGGGTCGATGTCGACATGGATCAGCCGCGTCGGCGGAATGGTGAAGGAATAGCCGGGAATCCACGAACTCGAGGTACGATCGTCGAACCGCATCCCCATCGCCAGCAGCACGTCGGCCTGACGCGTCGCGTGGTTGGCCTGGTAATGACCGGCACGCGCGACGAGGCCCAGCGCCAGCGGATGGTTGCAGTCGATCGCGCCAAGCCCGCTGGCCGATGCCGCCACCGGAATCTGCAGCCGCTCGGCGAGCTTCAGCAATTCCTCGGCCGCGCCACCATAACGCACGCCCTGCCCGACGATCATCACCGGCCGCTCGGCGCCGAGCAGCATATCGACCGCCTTCACCACGCCCTCGGGATCGGCGCCGCAGCGGCTGGAGATGTTGGCGTTCCAGGCCTGCGCGTTCGGCGCCTCCTCGGCGGCCGACTCCATGAACACGTCAAAGGGAACATCCAGCACGACAGGTCCCGGACGTCCCGACATCATCGTCTTCCAGGCTTGCCGAACCGCGAGCGGCACCATCTCGCCCCGCGTCGGCTGGAACACCTTCTTGCAATAGGAACGCACAGTGGAGGGAAAGTCGGCCTGATAGTGCCGATACAATTCCTGAAACGCCCCGCGATTGAACTGGCTGGTCGGCACATTGCCGGTCACCGCCATGAACGGCACCGAATCGAGGAACGCATTGCCGAGCGAGATCGGCAGATTGGCCGAGCCCGGCCCGCAGGAGGTGAAGGTCGCGGTCGGCCGCCCCGATACACGGTAATATACGTCCGCCATGAACCCGGCGACGCTCTCATGGTGGACCGAGATGGTCTTGATGTCGTCGGAACGCTCGTACAGCGCATCGATGAACTGGATATTGCCGTGGCCGCACAGGCCGAACACCTGCGGCACCTTCTCCTGGATCAAATAGTCGACGATGACCTGGGCCCCGTTGAGCATATTGCGCGCCATCGGATCACTCTCTCCCTGCTCAACAAGCTTGGACGCCGCGTCTTAATTCGCGCGGCCGGCAAGGGCGGACCCTATTTCTCATAATACTGTACGTCAATTGCTATTGTGGTATAGATGAACAGGCCCGCAGCGGAGCATCATGCTATTCATTGACGAGGACAGCCTGATAGAATTCGGCCCTGCCCTCCTGGAGACCCATCCGTGAAATCGCGAACCAAGCCGAAGACGAGCGAGAAGCCCGCCACGCCACGCAAGACGGCGGTCGCCCGGCTGGTGCAATCGAACGCGCCCAACATCGACGACGACGCCGAGGAGCGTCAGCGCGGCGGCGTGCAGTCGCTCGGGCGCGCGTTTTCGATCCTCGAGGAAGTCGCGCGCCACCGCGAGGGCATCAGCCTCGCTGAACTCAGCAAGCTTGTCGGCCTGCATAATTCCACCACGTTCCATCTTGCCAAGACCCTCGTCACGCTGGGCTACATGCGCCAAGAGCGGGATTCCAAGCGCTACCGCGTTGGTCGGCCGTTGTTCGCGCTCGCCGCCAGCGCGCTCGATGAAATCGAGATGGTCAATCTCGCAACACCGGTGCTGGAAGATCTCTCGCGGGAAACCGGCGAGAGCGGGCATTTTGCGGTCCGAATGGGCGATTCCGTCGTGGTTATTGCCCGCACCAGCGGCTCCGGCGCGTTCCAGCTCACCGACCGGGTCGGCGTGGTGCGACCGGCGCACTGCACTGCGCTCGGCAAGATCATCCTGGCCTCGCTGCGCCCCGACCAATTGAAGCGGTTCCTCGAACGTGTCGAACTGAAGCCTTCGACCGGCAAGTCGATCACCGATCCTGCCGTGCTGCTGCGCGAAATTGCCGAAATCCGGCGCAGCGCAATCGCGATCGACGACGGCGAGTACAACGCGGAAGTGCGCTGCATCGCGGTGCCGGTCTATAATTTTACCGGCGACGTGATCGGGGCGCTGGGCATTTCCGGCCCGATCTGGCGGATGTCCGACCAGGTGCTGAAAAGCCGCGCCAAACTGGTGCAGACCGCCGCCGCCCGGCTGTCCGCCGAGTTCGGCGCCCGCGACACCGCGAAGTCCTCCTAACGCCTCTCCCCAATCGCCTGAAGCGAATCTGCGACGCATTTGGCGTTGACAGGCGCGGCTGTGTCCGGAATTATCCTCCAATAATAAAAAAACGTCTCTCACATCCTCGCATAGCGAGAATCGGAGGCAGGACGTCGTGACGCGCCCCCAGGGAGGAGACCCGCCATGTTCAGCTACAGCCGACGTACTTTGTTGAAGACGGGCGCCGCGTTTGCCGGCGCTTCCGCTTTGGGATTTCCAGCGATCGTTCGCGCCCAGGCAACCCGGATCAAGATCGGACATCTCGTGCCGCTGACCGGCTTTCTCGGCGCGATCGGCAGCTACGCCCAGCTCGGCGTCAAGCTCGCCGCGGAAGAGATCAATCAATCCGGCGGCATCACGGGCAAGCAAATCGATCTGATTTCGGAAGACTCGGTCAATCCCGCAACCGCCTCGACCAAAGCCCAGCGCATGATCGAGCAGGACGGCGCCGTGGTGCTGCTCGGCGAAATCTCCTCGGCCTCCTCGCTGACCATCATGCAGGTCGCCGAGCGCAACAAGAAGGTGTTCTTCTCGACCGGCGCGCGCTCCGACGCGCTGCGCGGCAAGAACTGCAACCGCTACTCGTTCCACTGCGACATTCCGAACACGGTGATGGTCAATGCCGTCGGCACCGCGCTCAATCAAAAGGGCATGGTGAAGGGCAAGAAATTCTTCACGCTGACCGCGGACTACATTTTCGGCCACGATCTGCTGAAAGCCGCAAAAACCTTCTTCGACGCCAACGGCGCCACGCTGGCCGGCGACGAACTGATCGCGACCGACGTCACCGATTTCAGCCCCTATCTGCTGAAGGTGCGGCAGGCCAAGCCGGACGTGGTGTGCTGCAACCTCGCGGGCAACCAGGTCACCAATCTGGTGAAGCAATATGCGGAGTTCGGCTTCCCCTACCCGCTGGTCGGCTTCAACCTCAACACCGGCGACGCCTGGGCCGCCGGCGAAGGCAATCTCAGCGGCACCTGGCCGACCGTCTGGTATCACACGCTCGACAACCCGGCCTCCAAGGCCTTTGTCGCCGCCTTTACCCAAAAATACGGCAAGCCTCCGGAGAACCACGCCTGGATCGAATACGTCACGCTCAAGCTGCTGGCGCAGGCGATCAACGAGATCAAATCGACCGAGAGCGACGCGCTGATCGCGCATTTCGAAAAGCAGACCGAGTTCGACATCATGAAGGCGCGCAAGGGCTATTTCCGTTCCTGGGATCACCAGCTGGTGCAGGAGGCCTATCCGTTCACGGTGAAGCCGAAGGGCGAGATGAAGGACAAGTGGGACATGCTGGTGCTTGGTGACGCCGTGCCGGTGGCGGCAGAGCCGCTGGAGAAAATCTATCCGACCAAGACGCAGAATCCCTGCGAGATGAAGGCCTAACGCGCCACTTGGCGCGCTAGCCCCGTTTGGCGTGAGCGGCGCCGGCATCGACCAGCCGGCGCCGCTTTTGTTCAAGGTAGACACATGCAATTCACGTTCTTGCTGGAACAGGTGGTGAATGGCCTCGTGCTCGGGGGCTATTATCTCCTGATCGCGCTCGGGCTGTCGCTGATCTTCAGCGTCGGCGGCGTCGTCAATCTGGCGCATGGCGCGTTCTTCGCGCTGGGGGCCTACGTCTCCGTCGAGATCACCAAATATCTCGGCTTCGGCTCCGCCGTCGTGCTGTCGCCGATTGCGGTGGCGATGCTGGGCATCC
Source organism: Bradyrhizobium sp. AUGA SZCCT0182 (assembly GCF_018130185.1). Classification (NCBI taxonomy): domain Bacteria; kingdom Pseudomonadati; phylum Pseudomonadota; class Alphaproteobacteria; order Hyphomicrobiales; family Nitrobacteraceae; genus Bradyrhizobium; species Bradyrhizobium sp. AUGA SZCCT0182. Next base: position 65,299 of record NZ_JAFCLY010000024.1, read on the forward strand.
TGTTCGAACGATACATCCTGCGCCGTTTTTACACCGCTGATCCGATCCTGAGCCTGCTGGTGACGTTCGGACTCGCGATGGTTGCCGAACAGGCGATCCGCATCATCTGGGGCGCGCCGCCTATTTCGGCGGCGATCCCGCCCGCGCTGCGCGGCTCGGTGTTCCTCGGCGACTTCCTGTTTTCCCGTTACCGCCTCCTCATTCTTGCTGTCGTGATCGGGGTGCTGGTCGCCGTATGGCTGCTGCTGCACAAAACCTCCTTCGGCCGCGTGGTGCGCGCCGGCATCCAGCGGCCCGACATGGTCGCTGCCCTCGGCATCCGGCTGCAGCCATACATGACCGTGATCGTGATGCTCGGCGTCGGCATGGCCGCACTCGCCGGCGCGTTCTTCGCGCCGATCACCATCGTGCAGCCGGCGATGGGCGCCGACATCATCACGGTCGCCTTCGTCGTCGTCGTGATCGGCGGCCTCGGCAGCTTCTGGGGCGTGGTGATCGCAGCCCTTCTGGTCGGCGTGGTGCGCGGCATCACCATCCATTTCGAGCCCGCCGCCGGCGAGGCGTCGATGTATGTCCTGATGTTCGTGGTGCTGCTGGTGCGGCCGCGCGGGCTGTTGGGCGAGCGTATCGAGAAATTCGAATGAAGCAGTCGTCCGCCTCGAAATACCGACCGCTGCTGCTGGCGGGCCTTGCACTGATTGCGCTGCCATTCGGCATGCAGGCGCTTGGCCTGTCGCACAACACCGGGACCATGGTGGTGGCGCTGGCGATCGCGACCATGGGACTCAATTTGTGCGTCGGCTACACCGGCCTCGTCTCGTTCGGCCACGGCACCTGGTTCGGCATCGGCGCCTATGCGGCGGGCCTGATCCAGCTCAACTGGTTCCCCGGCGCGATCTGGCTGCCGCTGCTGCTGTCGCTGGTCGTGGTGGCGGTCGCCTCCGCGGCCGTCGGTATAGTTATCCTGCGGCGCCGCGGCGTCTACTTCTCGCTGCTGACGCTGGCGCTGGCGGCGCTCGCTTACACCACCGCCTTCCGCTGGACCAGGGTAACCGGCGGCGAAGACGGCCTCGGCGGTCTGAAGCGCGGCAGCATCGGCGCCTTCGATCTCGACAACGCGCTCAATTATTACATCGTGGTCGCGGTGCTCAGCCTCGGCGTGCTGTATCTGTTGCTGCGGCTGGTGCGTTCGCCGTTCGGCCATGTGCTGGTGGCGATCCGCGAGAACCAGCTGCGCGCCACGTTCCAGGGCTATCCGGTCGAGCGCTACAAGCTCGGCGTCTTCGTGATCTCGGCAGTGGTCACAGGCTTTGCCGGCGGGCTGATCGGATTCCAGAATTACCTTGTCTCCGCAGAAGCGGTGTCGGTACCGTTTTCCGGCGAACTGCTCGCGATCGTCGTGATCGGCGGCATGCGCAGCATGCTGGGGCCGGCGCTCGGCGCATTGTTCTTCATTCTGTTCCGCGAACTGTTTTCGATCTGGACCTCGGACTGGTTGCTGTGGTTCGGACTGATCTTCGTCGCCTTCGTGCTGTTCTCGCCGGACGGGCTGGTCGGCATCTGGGCGCGGCTGAGCAAACGCTGGTGGCCGGCGCCGGAGGAATCCGCGGCGATGAGCCGGCGCAAGATCTACGATGGCCTGCCGCTGCCGGCCTTCCTGATGCCGAAGGGGCTCACCGGCACCGTGCTGGAAGTGAATGGCGTCTCCAGGAGCTTTGGCGGCATCCGCGCCGTCAACAATGCGAGCCTTACGGTCGGCGCCGGTGAAATCCATGCGCTGATCGGCCCGAACGGCGCCGGAAAAACCACGCTGTTCAATCTGGTCTCGGGGCTGTTTCCGACCGACAAGGGCACCATCAAGCTCAACGGTCGCGAGATCCAGGGCGTGCCGTCCGACCTGATCTGCCATCAGGGGCTGGCGCGCTCGTTCCAGATCACCAACCTGTTCAAGGGCCTGTCGATCTACGAGAATTTGCGGTTGTCGCTGCAGGCGCAGAGCGACATGCGCTTCAATTTCTGGCGCGACATCGACAGCTATGAGAGCATCCACGCCGAGACCGCGGAGCTGATCAAGTTCCTCGGCCTCGAAGGCATCGAGACCATCGAAGGCGGCGAACTGTCCTACGGAGGGCAGCGGCTGGTCGATCTCGGCATCGCGCTCGGCTCCAAGCCGCAGGTGCTGCTGCTCGACGAGCCGCTGGCCGGCCTTGCCGCTGCCGAACGCGAGCGCGTTTCGAACCTCGTCAAGAACGTCGCCGCCAATATCCCCGTGCTGATCGTCGAGCACGATATCGACCGGGTGCTCGGCTTCTCGCACTCCGTCACCGTGATGAACCAGGGCGAGGTGCTGATGACGGGCCCACCCAGTGCGGTGCGTGCCGACCGCCGGGTGCAGGAAATCTATACCGGCACCGGCGTTCCCGAGGTGGAGCACAGCCGCACCGACGAAGCCAGGGAGAGCGCGGCGCAAGTCCTGCGCTTCGAAGGCGTCAACACCTTCTATGGCAAGAGCCATATCCTGCACGACGCCTCGCTCGACGTGCGCGAAGGCGAGATCGTCGCTTTGCTCGGCCGCAACGGCGCCGGCAAATCGACGCTGCTCAAGACGCTCGCCGGACTGACGCCGCTGTCGTCGGGTAGAATCGAATATGCCGGCGCCGATATCGCCCGCCTGCCCGCGCCCGATATCGCGCGCATGGGCATCGGCTATGTGCCGCAGGGGCGCGGCCTGTTCGCGGGCATGACGGTACGGGAAAATCTCTCGCTCGGACGCCTCGCGCGCAAGACCGACGGCAGCAACGGCGTGGTGTGGGACGAAGCGCAGATCCTGCAGTATTTCCCGCGGCTGGCCGAGCGGATGGACGTCGCGGCCGACTATCTCTCCGGCGGCGAGCAGCAGATGGTCGCGGTGGCGCGCGCGATGTCGGGCAATGTCAAGCTGCTGCTGCTCGACGAACCGTTCGAAGGACTGGCGCCGACCGTGATCCTCGAACTCTTCAAGGTGTTCGACCAATTGCGGCGGCATACGTCCATTGTGATCGTCGAGCACAATCTCGATCTCGTGCTGGCGTTGGCCGACCGCGTCTTCGCGCTGGAGCGCGGCGCAGTGTTCCATCAGGGACCGGCCGCGCCGCTGCTGACCGATCTTGAGTACCGGAAGAAGATTTTGTGGCTTTGAGTAGTTCGTCATTGCGAGCGAAGCGAAGCAATCCATAGCCAACTCAACGGTAGAGATGGATTGCATCGTCGCTCCGCTCCTCGCAATGACGGGGTTGGGTTCTTGAGAATAACGCACAGGGAGGCAACGATGCGAAACCTGATGACGATGCTGGTAGCCGCGACGGCGTTGCTGGCACATAGCGCCACCGCGGCCGACAACCAGATGACCATCGCCGTGTTCACCAAGAATTCGACCAACCCGGCGTATGAAGCCTTCCGCATTGCCGCCGACCAGATCGCGCGGACCAGCGGCACAAAGGTCGTGCACTTCGTGCCGAAGCAGCCTGACAATGTCGACGAACAGAAGGCGATGGTGGAGCAGGTCATCAAGGATCGGCCGGATGCGATCATCTTCATTCCCGTCGATGATGTCGCGATGGTCCCTTCGGTGAAGCTGCTCAACGAAGCCAAGATTCCGGTGATACTGGTCTCCAATCCGCTGCCAGGCAGTTTTGTCACCTATGTCGGCGCCGACGATTTCGAGATCGGCTATCGCGAGGCGCGCTATCTGTTCGAGCATCTCGGCGGCAAGGGCAAGATCGTCGTCATCGAGGGTACCCCGGCGGCCCCCACCAACCGCGAGCGGCTGCGCGGTTACCAGCGCGCTTTCGGCGAATTCCCCGGCATCGAGGTGCTCGGCTCCGCTGTCGGCAACTACCAGACACCCGACGCCAGGCGCGGAATGGAGAAGCTGCTCGCCGAGCACAAGCAGATCGACGCGGTGCTGTCGGCCAATGACAGCATGGCGCTCGGTGTGCTCGACGCGCTCAAGACCGCCAACCGGAGCGCGATCGTGATCGGCATCAACGGCATCCTCCCGGCGGTCAAGCAGATCGAAGCCGGCGGGATGCTCGCGAGCGTCGACTTCAACATGTTCAAGATCGGCTGCACCGCGACGCGGGCGGCGGTGCGCCATCTCAAGCGCGAACCGCTGCCGGAGAAGGTGATGCTGCCGGCCGAGGTGATCGACAAGACCAACTACAAGGCATGGCTGGTGCCAGTCGATCAGCGCTCCTGCCCGGACTGGAGCGAGGTCGTTCGCTAATGCTCTTCGGGGCGGTTGCGCGCGATGATCTCGGCGGCGCCCTTATCGAGCAATTCGAGACCGACCGCGCGACCGAGTTCGCGGGGCCGGTCCGCTGCCGCCGTTCGCGACGCTTCGATGAAGCGCGCACCGGTTTCATCCAGCACCGCCGCCGTGAGCGTCATGTCGCTGCCGGAAATGGTCGCGTGACCCGCGATCGGCGAGTTGCAATGGCCGTTCAGCACCCACAGCACCTCGCGCTCGGCCTCGGCGCAGAGCCGCGAGGACGTGTCCTCGATGCCAGAAAGATAGCCACGCGTGAGCCAGTCCTTCTCGACGCATTCGACCGCGACGATGCCCTGACCGACCGACGGCAGCATTTCGGTGACGGAGAAATCATAGGCAATGCGGGAGGTCATGCCGATGCGCTCGAGGCCGGAGCGTGCCATGACCAGCGCATCCGCCGGCCCGACCTCGCCGCCATCGGGCAGCCGCTGCATGTCGCCGCGATCGAGTTTTGCGATCCGCGTGTCGGCGGCGCCGCGGTAATGGATCACGGTCACTTCCGGAAACAGCCGGCGCAGATAGGCCGCGCGGCGCACCGCGTTGGTGCCGATCTTGAAGCCTTTGCCGCGCGAGGCCCGAAAAGTTTCTAGCGAAAGTCCCGGACGCAGCACCAGTGAATCATTGGCGGCATCGCGCGGCAGCGTCGCTGCGATGACGAGGCCGGGCGTCTCCTCATTGCCGGGCACGTCTTTGAGCGAATGCATCGCGGCCTGCAATTCGCCGGCGCGCATGGCCTGACGGATTTCGGCGACGAACGCGCCGCCCTTGCCGCCATGGCGCAGCAGCTTGCTGGTCTGGTCCTGATCGCCACGGGTTTCGAATTTTACGATCTCAACGTTCAGCCCCGGATTGGCCGCGCGCAGCAGCCGCGCGACCTCATCCGTCTGCGCCAGCGCCATCACGCTCTTGCGCGTGCCGATGCGTAGGGGTTGGTCTGACACAGGGTCTCCGTTTCGAGGCGATCAATGGGTGGGGGATTAAAGCAAAGGGGCGGGTAAGACAATCCGCCTTCGTCCGTTGGGCTACGGCGCGACAAGTCCGCTCTCGTCGTCCCGGCCTTGAGCCGGGACCCATACGCCGCGGCGTTTGTTTTGAGAGGCGCTGTTCGTCGACCTTCTTTCCATGGCTGGTTTCGGTGGCTATGGGTCCCCCGATGCGCAATTGCGCATCTGAGATCGCGCTTCGCTTGTCCGGGACGACGAGGATATAGTTTCGCGTTCCCGCGGCGCAATGCGCCCGAGGTTTGCATGTAATCTTCACCCTTCAAAGAGAGGGCGCAGGGAATGCCGGATGCGCGCTGCACCCGCGGTCTCGCGTGCGGTTTGCACAAAACAAAGTGCACACGAGCATACAGGGCAGCGGAGAACATCCGACATTCCCTGCGCAGTGGCTTTACGGCTTATGCCGTGCTCTCCCCGGAGACGAGTTCTTGGTTGACTCCGTCGCTGCCGTTCCCGCTTGCGCTTCTCCGACAGCTTGACGCCTGCAACGGGCGCCAGGACCACACGGTTTTGCCGTACGCTCGATCCACGCCGTCGTCAGACGTGAGCCCGGCGTCCACCGCAACCCGTCCAACGTCCGTGACGACGGCCGACGCCCTTCTGAGTAGGACGGGATGGGCAAACATATGCACCTGATTTGCCTTCTGGTAAACCGAAATATTTTTCATTTCGGGGCTTGACATGATTTCTGCAAAACAGAACTGATTTGCCCGTCGGGTCGTTTTCGTGGAAGCCGGCCACACGAAAGGGTCGGGTCCCTCCCCTTGCGGGGGAGGGAACGCACTATGTGCTTGGCGCGACTGCGTACCGCAACCCGCAAAACCACTTCCCTACCCATACCCCATCCCTCCCCGACGGGCAGCCATCCCGGATTGGGCATTGTGCGGCGCAACAAAAGGAATAGATTCACGGCCTGAAACGAGGTCGTAAGTGTCTGAAATCAATGCCAATGCCTGGGTTTCCTCAGGCCACCGCCCGATGGGCTTCCCCGAATTCGTTATCATCATCGCCTCGATCATGGCGCTGAATCCGCTGGCGATGGACATGATGCTGCCGGCGCTGCCGAACATCCGCTCCGCGTTCCACCTCACCGACGCCAACCGCCCGCAAATGGTGCTGTCGATCTTCCTGGTCGGCTTCGGTGTCGGCCAGTTCGTGATGGGGCCGTTGTCCGACCGCTTCGGCCGCCGGCCGGTGCTGCTCGGCGGCATGACCGTTTATTTTATCGCGAGCCTGCTGGCGATCGCCGCCCCCTCGTTCGAGACGTTACTGCTGGCGCGCGCGCTGCAGGGCCTCGGTACCTCGGCCACCCGCGTCATCGCCACCTCGATCGTGCGCGACTGCTACGCCGGCCGCCGCATGGCGAGCGTGATGTCGCTGGCGATGATGGTGTTCATCGCGGTGCCCGTCATCGCGCCGTCATTCGGTCAGGCGGTGCTGATGCTGACGCAATGGCGCGGCATCTTCATCGTGCTGATGGTCTATGGCATGGTGACGCTGATCTGGAGCGCGTGGCGCATGCCGGAGACGCTACCGCTTCAGCTGCGCCGGTCGCTCGCCGTCCGCGACATCCTCGACGCCTTCCGCCAGACCGTGACCAACCGCCAGACGCTGGGCTATGCGCTGGTCTCCGGCGGCGTGCTCGGCTCGCTGTTCGCTTACGTGTTCACGTCGCAACAGGTGTTCACCGAGATCTACAAGCTCGGGCATTATTTTCCCATTGCTTTCGCAGGCATCGCGATCGGCACCGCCATCGCCGGCTTCGTCAACTCCCGCTTCGTCAATCGTCTGGGCATGCGCGTGATTTCACACGCCGCATTGCTCGGTTACGTCGCCGTATCCGGCATCATGCTGGCGGCGGTGAAATTGCAGATGCTGCCCTTGCCGCTGTTCATGGCGCTGTCGGCGCTGATGATGTTTTCGTTCGGGCTGATGATCGCCAACTTCACGGCACTGGCGATGGAGCCGCAGGGCCACATCGCCGGCACCGCCTCGTCGCTGTACGGATCGATCACCACCCTGCTCGGCATCGGCATCGGCACCACGATCGGCCAGGATTACGACGGCACGCTGCTGCCGTTCGCGACCGGCTTCTTCCTGTGCACGCTGGCGTCGCTCGGCGTCGTGCTGGTGGTGGAAAAGGGCCGGCTGTTCAGGCCGCATCAGGTGGCGGGGTACTAGCTTCGTAGGCGGGTAGAGCCAACGGGTCGCGGATCGGCCGGAACCATCATGAGCCAGGCGGCTTGGTCTCCAGCAAGGGATAGCCAACACCGGTGTTCGACCAACCCGACCTCGATCGGGGGTCTCGGGCTATCTGCCAATGCCCAGGAAACGCTGGAACAAGCGAAGGAACCGTATGGCCATCAAAAAACACGGCGTCATTATCGAAACGCCAACGGAAGCTCGCCAGGCCGAGCCTGGACCGTCGATACTGTTTTTGCTCCTCATCAGCCTGAGTATTGCCGTGGTCACTCTGGCAATTGTCTATTTCGTGTTTTTCCGAACCTGACGCTTACAATTGCATCAGCATAATTCCGGAACGATACGGAGGAACGGGCTTTACCTCTTCAGATCGAACTCAACCGATGAGATGGCTCAATGCAAACGCTACCCGTTGACCGCGCGCTGAGCATATACGGCGCCCTTGCGGACCGTTCCGAGACGAAGGGCACCCGCGAGCGTCTTTCAAGGCATCTGATGAAATTATACATCGACGGTGAAACGAACGAGCACCGCTTGACCGTGCATGGGCTGTCATACCTTCAAGAGCTGGATCGGGAAAACGATTCCAGGAACTGAGGTTTTTCGGGCGTCATCCCTTTTGCGCCAGCCGCTGCTTTCGCAGTGAATTACGCCGCATGATTCTTGCCTTCGCAGCGCGGACGGCATCGGCTCTGGTCAGTTTGGTTTTCGGCAGTGATGCTCTCGAACGATCCGCGTCGTCCGAGCCGGGCATTGCAGGAAGCAACGGTGCCGGCCTCGTCGAACCGTGATCGACGGGCTGCATGTTCATTGGGCCGGCGCAGCGTGGTTTGCCTTTTTGCATACAGGAACAACGCGTTGCTGCCGGATTAGTTCGACGTCGCGGACCGCACCGGGCTGGCAAACTGCTCGCCCAAAGTGCCTTCGAAGAAGGCTGGTTCGCAGTTCGCAAAATGGTTCCTTCGTCTCCGGTGAATACACCGCCCTAACCGGTGCAACCTATGCGCCGGTCGCGCCTTGGTTCACGACTGGATATTCAGACCATTTTTTCGTTCCGCCGGCATTTACTTCCCGCCCCGCCTTAGAAAGCTTCAATGAGTTTGATCACCCGAAAAGTCAGCACCGGACGCACGATGGACGAGTTGCTGGCTTTGCTGAGTGCCGTCGCCTGCTCGATCCTCGCCGCATTGTTCATTGCGGCGCTGTATTTCGGTCGAGAAATATTCGTACCCATCGCGCTGGCTATTCTTCTCAGCTTTGTGCTCGGACCGCCGGTCGGATTGCTGCAGCGAGCCCGCGTTCCCCGCGGCCTGGCGGTCGTGGGCATCGTCTTTCTGGCATTCTCCGTGATCTTCGGACTTGGCACCCTCATCGCCAATCAATTGACCCAACTGGCTGGAGACCTGCCGGTCTATCAATCGACGATGCGTGAAAAGATCAAATCAGTGCGCGGCGTCACGGCGAGCAGCGGCACCCTCGAACGTGCGGCGGATATGCTCCAGGAGTTGAGCCGGGAGCTCGACAGGCCGAAGGATGACAAATCGGTCCGCGGGGCGATCCCGCGTCTCGGCGCGCCAAATGCTGCCGTCACGGCCTTGCCGATCCCAGTTGAAGTGCGTCAGCCTGACCCGGGAGCCCTGGAGAACCTGCGAACCCTGATCGCACCATTGCTAAACCCGCTTGCCACCACCGGCATCATCATCATCTTCGTCATCTTCATCCTGATCCAGCGCGAGGATCTGCGAAACCGCCTAATTCGATTGGCGGGCTCGCATGATCTGCAACGCACGACAGCGGCGCTGGACGATGCGGCAACGCGCCTCAGCCGGCTGTTTCTGGCTCAGCTGATGATCAACGCCACTTTCGGCGTGATCATCGGGGCGGGACTTACGTTAATAGGTATTCCCAGCGCGATCCTCTGGGGCATTCTGGCGGCCGTGCTTCGGTTCGTCCCCTACATCGGCACAGCCATCTCGGCGGCTTTTCCGCTGGCGTTGGCGGCCGCCGTCGATCCTGGCTGGTCGATGCTGGCATGGACCATCGTGCTTTTTCTGGGAGTCGGACCGATCATCAGCCAGGTGGTGGAGCCGCTCGCCTACGGCCAGAGCACCGGCCTTTCTCCCGTCGCCATCGTCGCTTCGGCGACGTTCTGGACCGCATTGTGGGGGCCCATCGGGCTCGTCCTTGCAACGCCCTTGACCGTTTGCCTCGTCGTCCTCGGACGTCATGTCGAGCGGCTCGAATTTCTCGACGTGATTTTTGGCGACAGGCCTGCATTGTCACCGCCGGAAATGTTCTACCAGCGAATGCTTGCCGGCGATCCGATCGAGGCGGCAGGAAAGGCCGAAGAATTCCTGAAGGAGAAATCGCTGTCTTCCTATTTCGACGAGGTCGCCCTGAGAGGCCTTCAACTGGCGCAGGCAGATGCCAAGCGCGATGCCCTGGACCAGGCGCGCATGATCAAGATTCGCGACGCCGTTACCGAGTTTGCCAGCGACCTTTCCACCCAGGATGATTCGATCCCCGAGGTGACCTCGCCGACCATGGATGCGGAGGCGGCGGCCGCGGTCGAAACCGTCCCGGATGCCGCGATATCAAGCAATTTGCCGGTCGTGCAAAAGGCCGATCTACCGCCCAGCTGGCAGGGAGAAGCGCCGGTGCTCTGCCTGGCCGGACGCACCCCGCTCGACGAAGCCGCAGCGGTGCTGTTTGCGCAGCTTTCCAACGCGCATGGCCTCGGTGCACGGGTCGAGCCTGCGGACGCACTTTCGTCGACCAGGATCGTGCAGCTGGATTTCACCGGTGTCGCGATCGTCTGCCTGTCCTATCTCGACGCCAGCAGTCCCGCCCATATGCGCTACTCGGTTCGGCGCCTGCGTCGCCAATTGCCAAAGGCCACGATCATCATGCTCGGTTGCTGGGCCGAGAACCTCGACAAAGAATCGCTGGAAGAACTGCGGGAGGCGGCTAAGGCCGACATCGCCGCGGGGAACTTGCGTGAAGCGATGATGATCTGCCGGACGGCTGCCGGCGTGGAGGAAATCGATGAACCGCCGGGCCTCGCTACACCAGCCCTCAAGATTGCGTAAGAAACCGCTGGATCAGCCCGAGCACCTCATCCGGTCTGTCGTGCTGCAGCCAGTGGCCGGCGCCGGCGATCTTGGCGAGTTCGGCGTGCTTGAAATGCGACATCACACCGGCCTTCTCGGGATCGGGCAGAAAGCTTTCGCTGGCCGCGACCAGCAGCGTCGGGCAGGCGATGCGTGACCACAGCCCGATATTGTCTTCGAGCGACAGCCGGTACGGCGCCCGCGCGCGCAAATAGGGATCGTACTTCCAGCTGAAACTGCCGTCGTCGTTGCGCTTCATGCCGTGGGTGGCCAGATGCATCGCCTGCTCACGCGTCAGCCGCGGGTTGCGGCCGACGATCCGATCGGCGCCGTCGGCCACGGTCTGATAGCGATGGATTTTCCGCTGCGCCAGCTTGTCGAGGTCGCCGGCCCAATCCGATATCCTGACGTCGGCGGGTTTGGGGCGCCGCGCCGGAAAATTGGTCACGCCGTCGAGCACGACCAGCTTTGAAACACGCTCCGGAAAAGCCCCGGCATAGGTCAGGCTGACCATGCCGCCCATCGAATGGCCGACGATGGCGACCTTGTCAAAACCTTCCGCTTTCGCGAGGCCGGTCAGATCGTAGACGTGATCGGCAAGGCTGTAACTGGAGCCGGAAGCCCAGCCGGAATCGCCATGGCCGCGCAAATCGGGCGCCACGACGTGATAATCCGCAGCCAGCGCCCGTGCCAGATAGTCCCAGCTGCGGGAGTGATCGAGGCCGCCATGCACCAGCAGCAGTGGCGGCGCCTGCGCGTTACCCCAATCCGTAAAATGAAGCTTGAGCCCCTGCGACTGAAAATAGCGCGACTGCGGCGCGTCCGATGCGATGTCCATCGGGAATACTTAAAGGCTGGCGCAGCAGAGGTCCAGCGTCGCACCAATACGTGAGCCGCCTATTGAGGCATGGCCGACCGATGGAAATGCACGATCTGCCAATCGGCGCCGCGCTTTGCCACCACGAAAGTGACCCGTCCCGATGCGCTGATCGGGGTTCCGTCTTTGACACGAGTCGTCGTATCGAGACCGGTAACCAGCACGGCGTTGTCAGAGAGCACCATCGAATCATAGCTGTTGAGGGTCGCCCCTCTCGGCCGGTTGTTGAGAAGCGCGGCTTCAAAATAGGTTCTGATACCCTCGGGCTTGGTCACGACTGCCTTGCTTCCGGTCCCCATGAACAGCGCGTCCGGCGCATAAAGTTTGACGATCGCGTCAACGTCCGACGCTGTGAATGCCTTGGCCCATCTATCGATGATCTGAAGCGCATCTGTTTTTGAATCCGCAGCCGCCGTCGAAATCGAAGCCATCAAAATAAACCCATAGAGAAAGAGACGCATGGCACACCTCCCAATATCTCAGGCGATGGAGGTTACGACAACTCAGGGAAAATCATAGCCCCATGATAGGCGGTGGTGTTGATCGCAATGGCGTGGGGCTCAGTTCAACCGCAGCTCGGTGATGTGCCGCGGATCCGGGTTCAGCTCGCCCCGTTCGACGCGCATCACGATGTCGGTCAGCGCGGCATTGGCACGGCACGCAAGCCCGACCTTCTCGCCCTCATCAACCACAAAGCCGTTGATGAATTCGATCTCGGTGCGCCGGCCCTTCTGCATGTCCTGGCCCATCGAGGGACGTTGCCCTGATGCCGTGCGCTTGCCGTCCGCAAAACGCTGCTCGTCGCAGGCGCGCATCGCCGCCTCGTCACCCTCGCCGGCCAGCGCGATGGTCTCCGGCGCCAGATGCAGGATCTCTTCCAGCTGATAGCCATGCGCCTGGCCGACGCGAATGGCTTCGCTGCCGAGCCGGGTGGAGAAGCGGCGGATCGGCTCGCTTTCCAGCATCTGGCCGCCGGTCATGCCGGTGCAGGCGGAAAGCCCGTTGCCCATCGCATTGGCGACCAGCTTGGACCAGCGCTCGCCCCACAGATTGCTGGTGACCTTGGCGCTGTCGGTGTAGCCGACCAGGCGGCAGATTTCCTCCGCCCGTGGCGTGATGCGGCCGTGCACTTCGCCGGCGCGAAATACCGTGTGCGCGGCACCGTGCTTGCCGGCGCCGCGGTGGATGTGGCCGGGCTCCGGCAAATTGACCGTGATGCTGCTGGCGATGCAGCCGAGCGTCTTGCCCCAGCCGACGATGCCGGCGATGGTTTCTTCATTCATGCAGTTCTGCAGTGACACGACATAGCCGTCCGGTGCCAGATATTGCCGAATCAGCATGGTGGCCCAGGCGGTGTCGTAGGATTTCATGCAGACGAAGGCGATGTCGACCGGCGCCTCCTTCGCAAGCTGCTGCGCGTCCGTGACGTGCAGCGCGCGCACCGGAACCGAGAACTCCGGAACATCCATCGCGTGGGTGACGCGCAGGCCGTGCTTTCGCATATGCTCGACATGCTCGGGCCAGGGATCGATGAACGTCACGTCCTCGCCCGCCTGCACCATGTGGGCGCCGGCATATCCGCCGACGGCGCCGGCTCCGACGATCGCTATCTTCTTGCCCATGCTTTCCCCTTCGTTTTCTCTTTTTCTTACTGGCGAGGCTAGCGCACCGGAAGGCCTCCCCACAATGGCCGAACGCATGCGGCAGCCGAGCGCCGCTATGACGTCATGGTGCATGAGTTTCATATATTCGCCAAAACCGCCTATACTCGCCCGGTCTGGCGCTGGATGCGACGGGCGCAACAAGGAGAATTTTCGTGACGGGAATTGCGACGGCGCAGGCCTTTGAGCCGCGCTACATCCGGCTCGACCCCAACGACAATGTCGCGATCGTGGTCAACGATCTCGGACTGCCGGCGAAGAGCCGTTTTGCCTGCGGTCTCGAGCTGCGCACCTTCGTGCCGCAGGGCCACAAGGTGGCGCTGTCGGATATTGCGCCGGGCGCGCCGATCCGCCGCTACAACGAGGTGATCGGCACCGCGGCACGGCCGATCCTGGCCGGGGAATGGGTCGACGAGGCGCGCATCGACATGCCGACGCCGCCTGAACTCGACAGGCTTGAACTCGCCACCGCCGTCCCTGCCCCGCAGGCGCCGCTTGAAGGCTATACGTTCGAAGGCTTTCGCAATCCCGATGGTTCGGTTGGCACCAAGAACGTGCTGGCGATCTCGACCAGTGTGCAATGCGTCGCCGGCACGCTGCAGTTTGCGATCAAGCGCATCAAGGCCGAACTGCTGCCGAAATATCCCAATGTCGACGACGTCGTCGGGCTGACGCATAATTACGGCTGCGGCGTTGCGATCAATGCGCCGCTGGCGATCGTGCCGATACGCACCCTGCAGAACCTGGCGCTGAACCCGAATTTCGGCGGCGAAGTCATGGTGGTCGGCCTCGGCTGCGAGAAGCTCGTGCCCGAGCGGCTGCTTCCGGAAGGAACAGACAGCAGCGTGGTGCGGATGCAGGACGAGGCGTTCGACGGGTTTGGCGCCATCGTCGACGCCGTCATGGAAATGGCGGACGCGCGGCTTGCCGTGCTCAATGCGCGCCGCCGCGAAACCTGCCCGGCTTCCGACCTCGTGATCGGCCTGCAATGCGGCGGCTCCGACGCGTTTTCCGGCGTGACCGCCAATCCTGCGCTGGGTTTTGCCGCCGACCTGTTGGTGCGCGCCGGTGCCGCCGTGATGTTTTCCGAAGTCACGGAAGTGCGCGACGCCATTCATCTGTTGACGCGGCGCGCCGCCAATGAGGACGTCGGCCGCGCGCTGATCCGCGAAATGGACTGGTATGACGGCTATCTCGCCAAGGGCGACGCCGACCGCAGCGCCAACACCACGCCCGGCAACAAGAAGGGCGGGCTCGCCAATATCGTGGAGAAGTCACTCGGCTCGATCGTCAAGTCCGGCACCAGCGCGATCGTCGACGTGCTGTCGCCGGGCGAGCGCGTACGCAAGAAAGGCATGATCTTCGCGGCTACGCCCGCCAGCGACTTCATCTGCGGCACGCTGCAGCTTGCGTCGGGAATGACGTTGCAGGTGTTCACGACCGGCCGCGGCACGCCCTATGGCCTCGCCGCCGCCCCGGTCATCAAGGTATCGACGCGCACCGAACTGGCGCGACGCTGGAAGGACCTCATCGACTTCGACGCCGGCCGCATCGCCACCGGCGAAGCGACGATCGAGGAAACCGGCTGGGACCTGTTCCGCCTGATCCTCGACGTCGCGAGCGGCCGCACCAAGGTGTGGTCCGACCGTTGGGGCATTCACAACGATCTCACGCTGTTCACGCCGGGACCGGTGACCTGAGGCGCGTCCACTTCGTCGCAAGTTGCCATTAGGCCTGCGTTAACCATTGCGCCGGGCGATTGCGCCTGGCTCGCGATTGGGCCGTTGCGCCCGGCGCTTCAAATCATGCGATTTATTTAAGCGAACATTACGGAATCTAGCATAGGCAAAGGGGCAGCATCGCGCATTGGTCGGCGATTGAGGAGCCCTGTTTTGCAGCCCTTCCCGAGAGTTACTGGCCGCCACTATTTGCAATTTTCGTATTGGCTTCCGTCACGCTGTCCTACCATTGCAGTGGAACAGCGAGAGCGCCTGAATCGTATGCGTGACGCGCAAGGGATCTAGCCATGAATGCGGACAGCGTTGACGTGCTGGGTGTTCGACAAAGGAGAATGTTGCCGCGATCTCGCTGGCTCGCTCTGCTGGGACTGGGTTTTGCGTTTGTACTTATTGTGCCATGGCTGCAACGAGCCCTCTGGTTGACACCATGCCCTGGCCGGATCGCGGGCGACTGCGCAGGTGAGTTGGACGACCTGCGCTGGACGTTCGCCATCCAAACCGGGCTCTGCATCGGTGCCATTGTGATCGGCGCAGCAATCAGCTCTGTTGGCGAGGTTGGTCGAATAACCGGGAAGATCGCTTCCTGGATCGGGGCACGGACGAATTGGTGCATATCCGTGACCGTCATCGCCGCGATGCTGCTGCCGTTGGCAGTGGCCTACTTCATCCTGGACCGGTTTCCGAATTCCGGCGACGAGGACTGCTATCTGTTTCAGGCGGGAGCGTTTGCTGCGTTTCGATTGTGGGAAGCCCCGCCAATCCTGGGGACGGATTTGATCCCGTTCCGCACCTATCTTTTCGAATCCAAATGGGTCAGCCAGTCCCCACCGGCATGGCCGATGGTGCTCTCGGCAGGGATGCTGCTGGGAATACCGTCATGGACGGTAAATGCCTTGCTGGGTGGAGCCAGCGTCGCAACGCTTGCCGCGTTTTGCCGGCGTGTCGGTAATCCATCCGCGGCTGTCGTTGCGGCGGCGCTTTTTGCGCTGACCCCGTTCTACGTCATGAACGCGGCTTCGTATTTTCCGCACATCCTCGCGTCACTGCTGATCCTGTCGTTCTGCCTCTGCCTGCTGCCGGATGGTGAGATTCCGCGGGGGCACAGGCTGGTCGCGGCGGGAGCCATCGTCGGTTTGCTGGGGGCGACACGCTATTTCGACGTGTTGCCGCTGATTCCGGCGACGCTGTTGTGGTTGAGCCGGCAGCGGCGGAACGCATGGCCGCGCCTGATCGGACTTCTGGCGGCAGGACTTATCCCGGTACTGCTGCTGCTGATGCTCTATCATTATCTGATCACCGGCAGCCCGTTCCGCACCGCATATTACGTTATCAACACGCCGGAGGTATCCAATATTTTCGTAAGCCTCGACCCCCTGCGGATCTTCAATGGGGTGGCGATAACCGCGGGTCGCCTGGTCGAACTTGCGTTGTGGACGTCGCCGGTTTTGCTGATCGTGTATTGTTGTTGCCTCGTACTCAAATTCAAGGACCGCAAGGTCGCCTATTACGATCTGATTTTTCCGGGCTTCGTGCTGGCCTATGTGATTTACGCCGATTTCGGCGGCAACCGCTATGGTCCTCGCTTTTACTTCGATGCGTTCCCTCTGATGATGGTCACCATCGTTTCGGCGCTCCCTTCAGTCACCGCGAGACTGGAGCGGTCGACGGATCGCGCGATGCTGCCGCTCGCTCCGATTGCCTGCGTGCTGTATCTAGTTGGCATCTGGCCGCTGGTGCTGACGGCCTTCCAGTTCCAGGTGTTTTCGCGCCAGGAGCCGTTTCGGTTGGTGCAGCAAGCCGTGACCGGGAAGGCGATCGTCATTCACGACACCTCCAGCGGCCTCGGCATGCATGATTGGGACCTCGTGCGCAATCCGCCATCCATGGACGCGGCCATTCTTCATGCCCGTGTGGGGACCGATGTCGGCGCGCTGCGCAAAGCGTTCCCCGACCGGTCGATCTGGCGCTACAGTCGCCACGATCCAACGCAGCCTGGTCAGCTGATTCGGGTCACGCCGTAGTTGCCTCTGGGTTCTGTCCCGGAAATTCGCTGACAAAGTCGCGCGCGTTTCTGAAGGATGGAGTCGACGGTGGCGGTCCACACGGATGGCGCGTTGGGCGATGAGGGCGAAGCCCGGAGCCGTTCGCTGAATTATTTCTGTTCCCGCATCGCCAAATCGTACGCGCGGATCGTGGCCCTGGCGCGTTCTGCAACTTCGGCCGCGGTCATTCCCGGCTTGTAAAGGCTGGTGCCGAGACCGAACGCGTGAATGCCGGCCTTGGTATATTCCGCAAAATTCTTGTCGGAGATTCCGCCCACGGCGGCGATCATCAGACCTGCGGGAAGCACGGCGCGGATCGCCGTGATGCCCGACGCGCCAAGGACGCCGGCCGGAAAGAATTTCAGCGCGGAAGCCCCTGCCTTCGCCGCCAGCAGCGCCTCCGTCGCGGTAAACACACCGGGCATCGTGACCACGCCGCGGTCCCAGGCGGCGGCGATGACATCAGGGTCGACGTTGGGGGACACCATCAGCCGCCCGCCGACGTCATGGAGCCGCTCGACATCCTCCGGCGTCAGCACGGTGCCCGCACCGATCAGGATATCGGCAGAGGCTTTCTTCACGGCGATCTCGATGGAGCGGAACGGATCCGGGGAGTTGAGCGGGATCTCAATCGCCGTCAGGCCGTGTTCGATCAGCACGCCGACGATGCCCTCAGCCTCTTCGGGTTTCACGCCGCGCAGGATCGCGACCAGCGGACGCTTCATCGGCGGGAATGGAACAGGGTTCACACGTTTGGTCCTTCTATAAAGTCCAGATGGCCTTGGCAGCCGATGCAAGACCGCGTCGGACCGCATCATCTGAATCGATGGATTGGACCGCAACCGAAAGGCTGTCAAACGCCAATCGGTACAGCGCCTCGAGCCTGCCTGACGCAACCAGGGTAATGACGCGCCTCGATCGATCACCAGCCAGTCCCGCCGCCAGTTCGAGGCCGATCAGAGTTCCCGATATTTTCTCGCGGGCCGCGGCAGCACTGCCGCCATATAGAAGCTGACCCGAGCGCACCTGGAACAACAAATTGGCCGCGAATGCAGGCGTCTCAAAGGCGGCAACGACAGCCGATTTGAAGGCCTGGGTATCCACGGCTTCGTCCGCGTTCGCTACGGCTAGCGACAGGATCGTCCCTTGCGATACGGCGCTGAAGAGTTCGCCGGTCATGAATGTGGTGAAGCGTTCAACGGTCCCACCACGCACGCTCGCCCATTTCGAATGGGTGCCGGGCATGCAGACCAGCGCTTCACCATCTGCACCGAGAACACCGAGAAGTTGGGTTTCTTCGCCCCGCATCACGTCCGGCGCCTTGGGGTCGCGCTGCGCGATGCCTGGAAGGATGCGGATATCACGCGACTGTTCGGGAACCGGCACGGCACGCTGCAGGATGGATGTGAGGCTTGCCGGCGTGTCGAGATATCCCGCTTCAACCCAGCCCTGCCGGGCGCCCGCCATGCCGCAGATGACGACTGGCAGGTGATCGGCGGCACCGACGGCATCGAGATGCGACTGCAACACGCTGGCAAAACCGATTTTGGCGGCCGCCATCATGCCTTCATCGCTGCGTCGTTCCGCCAGCACGTCGCCGGAACGATCCATCAGCCAAAGCCGGAAGCTGCTGGTACCCCAATCGACGGCGACATAGGCGGCCTGGCTCATTTCGAAATCCGTCCCGATGTTCGTGCTTTCTGGATGGCGCTCCACACCAGATACGGCGTCGCCGGCATGTCCAGTTCATTGATACCGAGCGGCGACAAGGCGTCGAGCACGGCGTTCATGATGGTTTGCGGCGCGGCGATGCTGCCGGCCTGCCCGGTTCCCTTCACGCCCAGCGGATTAGACTTTGTTGGCGACGATTCATTCAGACCACCGGCGAAGCTCGGCAAATCCTGCGCGCGCGGCAGCGTGTAGTCCATGAAGGAGCCGCTGAGCAGCTGCCCCTCGGGATCGAACACGATGTGCTCCAGCAGCGACTGTCCGATGCCCTGCGCCACCCCGCCATGCACCTGGCTGAGCGCCACGCGCGGATTAATGAGGCGGCCGAAATCATCGACGATGGTGTAGCGATCGAGCCGCACGACGCCGGTGTCGGGATCGATCTCGACTTCCGCGACATGGCAACCGTTCGGAAAATTGTAGAGTTCGGAACTGTTGGTCGCGCTTCCCTCGAGCCCCGGCGTCAATCCCTCAGGCAGATTGGCGGCATCCCGTGCGGCATCGGCTACCTTGCCGATCTCGATGGCGCGCTCGGTGGATTTCACGACAAAGCGGCCATCGACGAACACCACCTGGTCGGCCGGGGCCTGCAGCAGATGCGCTGAAATCAGCCGTCCCTTCTCGATCAACTTCTCGATCGCCATGACAAGCGCGGTGCCGCCCATATGCATCGAACGCGCGCCGCCATGGCCGTTGCCGCCCGGCAGAAAGTCCGTGTCGCCCTGCTGGAAGCGGAATGCATCGATCGGCAATCCCAGCAGGTCGGCCGCGACCTGCGGATAGGCGGTCTCATGACCCTGGCCGTTGGACTGCGTACCGACCGCCAGCGACACCGTGCCGTCGGCCTCGAACGCGGCCCGCGCCATTTCCAACGGCACACCGCGGGACGTTTCGAGGAAGCAGGCAATCCCGAGGCCGCGCAGCAGGCCGGCTTTGTCCGATTGTTTCCGCCGCTTGCGAAAACCGTCGCGATCGGCGAGCGCGATCGCGTCGTCCAGATTGGCCTTGAAGCGGCCGCCGTCGATCTTCATGCCCATCGCGGTACGATGCGGAAACCTGCTGACGATGTTGCGGCGGCGCAACTTGACGGCATCGATCCCGGTTTTGATCGATGCAAGATTCACCAGCCGCTCGATCAGATAATTGGCTTCGGGCTTGCCGGCGCCGCGATAAGCGTCGATCGGCGGCGTGTTGGTGAAAGCGCCGCGCACTTCGTAAAACACCGAGGGGATGTCATAGACGCCGCCGATCGCGCTGCCGGCCGCGTTGGTGGAGCTAATCGGGCCGCTGGTCGACAGGTACGCGCCCATATTGGCGACCGCCTTCACTTCCAACGCAAGAAACCGGCCATCGGTGTCGAGCGCGAGTCGCGCGCGGGAAAAGAAATCGCGGCCATGCGCCGAGCTGACGAAATCTTCTGATCGTTCGCAGACCCAGCGCACCGGGCGGCCGAGCTTCCTTGCCGCCCACAGCACCAGCACATATTCGGGATAGACGTAGTTCTTCATCCCAAAACCGCCACCGACGTCAGGCACCACCACGCGCAAGCGCTCGAGCGGAATCTTGAAGACGGCGCTAGCTAGCACCTTGCGGGTGTCGTGGACGGCCTGACCGGTCACCGACAGCAGAAACTTGTCGGTCGTGCGATCGTGGAAGCCGATCGCGGCGCGCGTCTCCAGGGGAGCTGCCACGACGCGGTTGTTGAACAGGTCGCATTCGACGATATGCGTAGCCTGCACCATCGCCGCGGCAACAGCCGCCGCGTCGCCCCTATGGAACAGGAAGGCGGAATTGCCCGGCGCCTCCTTCCATAGCAGTGGGGCGTCCGGCTTGAGCGCCGCGGTCGCCATGGTGACGCAGGGCCTGGGCTCATAGGCGATGTCGACCGCTTCGGCGGCCGCCACCGCCGCCTCCAGCGTCTCTGCGACAATCAGGACGACGGGATCGCCGACATGCCGCACGAAATCACGGGCCAGCGCGGGGCGCGGCGGTGCGATGATCGGCTCGACCGCATCAATTGCCGTGACGCAAGGCAACTCGCCGATGCCGTCCGCCGCGAGGTCGGCTTCGGAAAGCACCGCCACAACGCCGGAGAGCACACGGGCCGCGTCCAGATCGAGCCGGGTAATGCGCGCGAAGGCGTGCGGCGAGCGGACCACATGGGCGTGCAACACATCAGCCACGTGATCATTGGCGACGTAGGTCCCGCGCCCGGTGAGGAAGCGATGATCCTCCAGCCGGTTCAGGGACTTGCCTTGATAACGCTCGCGCAACCGCTCACCTCTTTGCCGAAACACCCAAGGTTATATTGGGCGCTTGCGGGGACCGCCACCCTCCTTGCCCCGTCGAATTTGGGTTGCGGACCTGTCGAGCACTTCGCGCGCTCTAGCGGGCTGGACCCGATGACGTCTGCCGAGCCCAATTCCTGTTGGCCGAGACGACACCGGTGCCAACCAGGATCCCAACGAGAACGAGGGCCATACCGGCGACCAGCTCCACCGTCAGCGATTCGCCAAGCATCGCGATGCCCAGCGCCATCGCCGTGATTGGATTGAGCGTCAGATACAAGACGGTCGTCGTTGGAGGCAGCCAGCGCAATGCCCACATGAACAGTGAAAACTGCAGAACACCGGCGACGGTTCCAAGGAACAGCACCGCGATCCATCCTTTTGTACTGATCGCCGGCAAAGCAACGCTGCCTCGCTGGAGACCGACAACCGGCAACAAGACAGCGACGGCAAATACCATCGCCAATGCCGTCACGAAAATCGGCCCGTGGCGCATCAGGGTTGCGCGGCTGAACACGGAGTAGATGGCGGCGCAGAGCACGCTAAGAAGCATCAACCCGTCTCCGACCACGTAATCGGCATTTCCCCGCCCGAATGCAGCGGTGCCAAACGCCACGGCGATACCGGAAAACGCCAGCACGACACCTGCGACCTTCGCGGTTGTCAGCTTCTCGCGTCCAAAGGCAGCTGCGACGATAAGGGTCTGGATCGGTATCGTCGCCAGACCAACCGCGCCGCGCGCGGCCGGCACGTACTGGAGCGACGCATTGAAGGCCCAGGGAAAAAGCACAAAGAACAGAATTCCGAACCCGGCGATCTTTGCACACTCGGATAGCGCAAGGCCGCCGCGCGGCCACATCGCCAGCAGAAACGGCGCAAAGCAGGCGATCGAGATCAGGTAGCGGTAGAAGACCAGCGAGATCGGGTCGATCTCCCCAATGACGAAGCGCGTGGCCACGACGGCAGCGCCTGCGATCAAGGCCGCTGCCGCCGCGGCGGCATGGGCGAGCACAATCCTGTTCATGACGTCGCCACCTCGATCAGCCGCCCGGCTGCCAGCCAGTCACTTTCAAATCGAAAGTTACGCTAGCATGACACTTTAAAAATGCAAGTCGGTCTGATAAATTATCGAAGCACACCGTTCCGGGCAGGTCCGGTGCTGGAAACACGGGCACGTTCGCCATGGCAAAACATGACTTCCGATCGACATGCTCCATCGCGCGCGCGCTGGAGGTCGTGGGCGACAAGTGGACCCTGCTCATCGTTCGCGACCTGATGTGGCACCGCAAGCAGACCTTTCAGGCGCTGCAGGACAGCGCTGAACGGGTCCCCTCGAACATCCTGTCCGAACGGCTCAAGAGGCTTGCGGAATGGGGCCTGGTGAAACGCGAGCCCTACCAGCAAAACCCTGTCCGATACGCCTATCAGCTGACCGACGAAGGAAAGCGCCTGGAGCCCGTCCTGCTGCAGATCATGAATTGGGGCCACGAGCATCTCGGTGGCGGGCGCTACGACCCGAAATCAGGCAAGAGCTGGAAAGCGCGAACCGGGGTTTAAAACGCGCGGCAAGTTCGATCTGTCGCTGGATCGCTCCCGACAACGCTTTCGTATTGAGGGTGAAGTTCACAAGTCCTTTTCGGCGAGTTTGCGAAACGCGTCGGGAACGGAAGAAGAGACGCCCGGCGCCACCGATCCGTAGCCGATCGCATCCCATCCGAAGCGTTCGCGGATTTTATCAACCGCATGGTCGGCCGCCCCACGTGCCATGCCTCTTTTGGTGCCGGGGCGGCGTGCTTCATCGCCAAGTCCGAGCGGCAGTTCGAGCTCCACATTTCGTTGCTCCCCGAGATGCGACACGGAAATCGCCAGGAGCGAGATGGTTTTCTCGTGAGGATGATCGGCGAGGACAGCGCGCACCAGATCCTCGGCGACCTCGGCCAGAATCAGGGTCGCGGAGATTGGTGCGTCGAGCGTGACCGAACGCGTGACTGAATTCAGATTGGCGAAGCGAACGCGGACCGTCACCGTCCGCCCAGGCCTGGACTTGGCGCGGAGCCGGGTGCCGATACGGTCAGCAAGGTGAAGCAGGGTGGATCGAACAACCCGCTGTTCGGCGGGTTTCCTGCCAAGCGCCGATTGCGCTCCTGCCGATCGAGCCCGGCGGTGAGTCTTGATTTCCCGTGGATCACGATTCCACGCCAGCGCCGAAAGTTTCGTCCCTGCCGCGGAACCAAGCACCCGCTTGAGCGAACATCCGGGTGTCGCTGCCAGCTGCCCGATCGTGAGCTCGTCGATTTCAGCCAGCCGTGTCCGCGTCGCCGGACCCACGCCCCACATCAGCTCGACCGGCAGGTGGTGAAGGAATCTGAGCTCCGTGTCGGGATCGACAACGACGAGCCCGTCGGGTTTGGCCACTTGCGAAGCAATTTTCGCCAGATGCTTGGTGCGCGCGACACCGACCGAGATCGGAAGGCCGAGCTCCGCGCGCACGCGTTGGCGGATCGCCGTTGCGATTTCGGCGGGCGGACCGAACAGATGGGTGCAGCCCGCGACGTCGGCAAAGGCCTCGTCGATGGAGATCCGCTCGACGAGGGGCGTGAAATCGCCGATCACCTTGATGGTGGCATCGCCCAGCCGTTGGTATTCCCTGAAATGCCCACTGACAAAAATGAGGTGCGGACAGAGTTCGCACGCTTGCCGTCCCGGCATGCCGCCGCGGACTCCGAAGGCCTTGGCTTCGTAAGACGCGGCAAGCACAACCCCACCACCGACGGCAATGGGTTTGCCGCGCAGCGATGGATCAAGCAGCTGCTCTACCGAGGCATAGAACGCATCCAGGTCCGCATGGAGGATGGTGGCTGTCGTTGCCATCCGACCGTTCGCCCATGACGTTTCGACGAGGTTCTCGCAGAGAGAACATAATGAGAACGAGAACGCCTTGTGTCAAGCGATCGGAGACGCGCGGACATGCATCGGCATTCAGCCGTGATACGCAAACAGCTCGATCGGGTCATTGAAGCCGCGCACCGGATGTTCACCGACGCGTTCGAGATCGAAATCGCTTTCAACAGAGTCGGCGAACGCGCGAGACAGCAGCACCGTTTTCCCTAACTGTTTGGTGAGGGCTTCAAGACGCGACGCCATGTTGACGGCCGGACCGATGACCGTGAAGTCGAGCCGGCTGCGCGACCCGATATTGCCGTACATGACGTCGCCGACGTGGACACCGATGCCGTAGTTCAGCGGCGCACGGCCGGTTTCGCTGTTCTTTTCGTTCAGCGCCGTCATGGCCTGACGGGCCTCAGTCACGGCATGCAGCAGGTTTGCGCAGGCCGAGGGCTGGCTGAGCGGAAAAATGGCGAGCAGACCGTCGCCGATGAATTTCAGTATTTCGCCGCCATGCCGCGCGATCGGCTCCGACATCGCGTCGAAATAGCCGTTCAGGAGATCAATGACGTCATCGCGCGGCCAGTTGTCGGAGATCCGGGTGAAATCACGCAAGTCGCAGATCATGATGGCGGCGCGAACGGTCGTCCCGGTTCCGCGCCTGGTGGCGCCGGCCAGAATGAGTTCGCCGGCGTGCGAGCCGACATAGGTTTCCAGCAGCGTTCGCGCGAGCCGGTTCTTGACCCGGATTTCGCTGACCAGCGCCAGCACCGGCAACAGTTTCAACAGGGCGGCGATATGCGCGGCGTCGAAACCACCTGGCCGGTCGGTTGCAAAGGTCACGATGTGCCGCTTGCCGAGCGTATGGTACAGCGGCCACGCCACATAATCGGTCAGGCCTTTCGCCCGCATCTCGTCATAGACGGCGTGCTTGCGGCCGAGCGCAGGATCGCGCTCGAGATTCTCGCGCACCTCGGTGACACCGTCATGGATTTCGTTGGCGGGACTGCCGATATATTCGGATCGCTCCTGGACATCGTAGTCAACGCGCGCAATCTCGGCCTCGCGCATCCCGTCTTCCCACATGATCCGGGCGCCAAGCCATTGCGGATGGTGGATCAGGATATGAAGCGTCGCCCGTTTGACGGGAATGCCGGCATGCTGGAGCCGGACACAAAGCTCACCGAAAATATTGTCGATGAAGCGCTGATCGCGCGTGCCGTTTGTCAGCCAGTGCACGACGTCGCCGTCAGAATGCGCTCTAACGGGATCGATATTCGGCGGCGCGTCCATATTGGCTCCCGAGTTGTGACCTGGATCGACGGTACGGGATATGTCGTGTCCCCATCCGACAGCGTCAATGCAGTCCGCCGC
This sequence comes from Bradyrhizobium sp. AUGA SZCCT0182, assembly GCF_018130185.1. Taxonomy (NCBI): domain Bacteria; kingdom Pseudomonadati; phylum Pseudomonadota; class Alphaproteobacteria; order Hyphomicrobiales; family Nitrobacteraceae; genus Bradyrhizobium; species Bradyrhizobium sp. AUGA SZCCT0182. The sequence continues at coordinate 90,516 of NZ_JAFCLY010000024.1, forward strand.
AATCCGGATGCACGTTTTCGGGAGATCGATAGTTGCCGCGTGTTCAGCGCGGGAGGACGCGGCGGCAACACTCCGAGCATAGCCTTCCAGTTCGGGTAGGACGCCTTGGGACTGTGCCGGATCATCTCGTGGAAGACGCGCTCCTTGGTCTCGAAATAGAAATGGATCGTCCCCTTGGTTGCGGATGCGCGGGCGGCGACGTCCTCGCCTCGTAGCCGTTCCTGACGAATTCCTCGAAGGCCACATCGAGGATCGCGGCAGGTCGTTGCGCTGTCGGCGGGCCGTTCCTTCGTCTTCATCTCAACGCCCATTCACGTAGAGTATCTAAATACCTTCAATACACTGTTGACTTTCGAGTCAGCCAACTTTAGTAAGTGATTACTCACTTGATTGGTTCGGATGTGTCTTATGGCGTCAAAGTGGCCCTGTTGCCGGCGGTGCGTCCGGATGCGTGCGAGGGAATCCGGTCCAGGCCGGAGCAGCGAGAGCCGCGGCCGTCCAGCAATCGCGGGCGCCTGACGGAGCGAATGGTCGCCGCATCCCGCCGTGCCGAATGGCGAAGCGACACCCGATACGCGGCGGGTTGCCCCTGAGCGCTCACTTCCAATCCGGAAATGTCATGAACTGCATCGGTCTTCGGACATTCGTAGCCTTGGCCATGGTTTCAGCGCTCAGCCTTCTCACCGCCGGATGTTCGTCGCTGCCGAGGACGCCGCATAGCGTTGCGGATGCATCCTCCGCGCGCGTGCTCGATCTGACGGATTTGCGCCGCTACGCCGACGAGCCCGCCGCCACGTTCCGGCAATATCCCGCACAGGCCATGCTGCGCGGACCCCGCACCTACCTTGCGTTATCCGGTGGCGGGGCCGACGGCGCCTATGGCGCCGGTGTGCTTATCGGCTGGACCGAGACCGGCAGGCGTCCTTCGTTCTCGATCGTGTCGGGTGTCAGCACCGGCGCGCTCATCGCGCCATTCGCGTTTCTCGGCCCCAGCCATGACGCGACCTTGCGCGAGCTCTACACCAGCGGCATCGCCGAGAGCCTGCTCGACGCCCCGAACCCGTTCAATGCCATCTTCGGGGCGGGCCTGTTCGGCAACGCCCGGCTGCGCGAACTGGTGGCCAAATATATCGATGCCGACTTCGTCGCGGCGGTCGCAGCCGAACACGCCAAGGGGCGGCGGCTGCTCGTCGTCACGACCAATCTCGATTCGCAGCGCACCGCGATCTGGGACATGGGACGCATCGCCGCGCTCCACACGCCCGCAGCATTGAATCTGTTCCGGGACGTCGTCGCCGCATCGGCGAGCCTGCCCGTGGTGTTTCCGCCGATGCTGGTGAGCGCCGAAGCGAACGGCAAGCGTTTCGAGGAGATGCACGTCGATGGCGGCGTGACCGCGCCTGTGCTGACGTTGCCGGAGGCCTACCTGCTGCACGATGCCAAGCCGGGCAAGCTGGACAATCTGCAGCTCTACATCCTGATCAACAACAAGGTGGACCGCGAATTCAAGCTGGTTCGGAATGCCACCGTCGAAATCGCCGCGCGGTCGTCATCGACGATGACGAAAATCCAGACCCGCTCTATTCTGTACAGCACCTATATCTTCGCCCGCCGCAACAAGTTCGGATTCAACCTGACTTACATCGAGGGCGATCAGCCGGCTTCGCCGACCTCCGGCTTCGACACCGCCTATATGCGCTCGCTGTTCCAGTACGGTTACGACAGGGCGCGCGGCAACCGTCTCTGGTCGGTATCCCCTCCGCCGGACGAACTGGAACCTGCGCCGATGTCCGGCGTCTCATCCACGCGGCATCTCGCCAGCGGCGATTGATGTCAGCCCCGACTTTCAATCCGGCACGTGCAAACAACGAAGGCAGCCGATGTCAAACAAGCAACGATTTGCGGTCATCCTTTTCTCCCTCCTCGCGCTTGCTCCGCCGTTTGCGATACCCCCGTTGTCGGCCACGCAGGCCGCTCAGGAGGAAGGCGCAGAGGGCGAGCGCATTCACCAGGAGGCGGTCAACCGCGAGCTCGAGGCATTCCGTGCAGCACAGCTATCACTGCGCCAGGCGATGGGAATCGCTGAAAAGCGGCACGCCGGTTCGAGAACCGCGGATATCAGCTTCGATGGCGCGTCGGGCTCCCCGGTCTATCGCGTGAAGACCGTCCAGGATAACCGTCTCTGGGAACATGCGATCGATGCGAAAACCGGCGACACGATCGGCGCAGAAACGGTGTCACACCTAAAGGACCTCAATCCGGACGACCGGAACAACGTCATGGCGCTGCGGACCGTCCGGCAAGAGCTGTCGGACGCCGTCATCATCGCGGAACAGGTAGCGTCGGGACGAGCCATTGGCGGAAGCCTGATGGACGACAATGGCAAACTCAATTTCGTCATCGTCGTGGTGAGCGGCGGCAGCGATCTGAAGCAGGTCGTTCTCGAACCTCCGCAAGCAAGAGGCCGGGCATCGAACCCCCGCCACGGATCGCGATGATTCCAGCTCAAAGGTCGCGCAAGCCATTGATTTAATGGTCGGAGTGGCAGGATTCGAACCTGGTGTCTGCCTCGGGAGGGGTTGGACGAACAAACCGCCCACGCTTCGCGCCAGCCCAGATCATCGAAGTTTGCATTCGCTCAAATGGAGTATTCATAGTGGAAGCGCCCTCTCCCTTCCTCCCTCGCACCGTCGCTATTGCGACCTTCGTATTCTTCGCACCGGTCGAAAGCTATCTGCGGTATGGCGGGCCAGGAAGGTCTCGCGAGCGCGCATCACACGACGAATGTGTACCTTCAGCAAGGCCCGAAGGACGAGATATCAGCCGAGTCGAAAGTCCTTGGCCTGTTATCGAACGGCGCGGTGGTGCGCGTGACCTACACTGAGCGGCTTCGCCGGACGGCTGGCGCGTGGCAAGCCGCGTGCATTCGCTTCAACCAGCGTCGCGCCGAAAAGCGCGGCACGTCCATCGTCAATCTGTAACTGACTTGAATTGTGCGCAAGAAAGACACCTTCCATGCGTGGACATCTGTGGGGAAACGTTGTCGTCTGGCTGCTTGCAGCGTTCTTCTTGGTCGGGGCTTTCGGCAATACTTTCGTCAGCACGGAGATTGCCGCTGACTATGCCCGCTGGGGCTATCCGGAGAACTTTCATTATCTGACCGCGTTCCTCGAATGCACGACAACCGTCATGCTGATCCTCAAACCTCTCCGCCTTTACGGATCGCTGCTTGGCGGCGCCGTCATGCTGGCCGCTGCGGGGACCGTTGTATCCCATGGGGAATATGCGCATGCAGTTCCCCCTTTGGTCGTCCTGGGTGTTTGCGCGTTCGTTGCTGTTCTGACGGTCAGATCAAAGCGGTCACTGCAGCAATGACCGCAAATCCATAGAACGTGAGGACATGACGAAGTTGGATCACGCCGCCGGACCGATATTGGAGGCATGTCGCAACGAAACGAACAGACACTACAAGCAGCCCGACAACACCCTTTCGACCATGATCAGGACAATGCAGCAATCAGATCGTCGGCGCGGGTCACCATCGCCACGTTCTGGATCGCGTAGTTCACCGCGGCGATGTGCCATTCGGCGTTCATGGTCGAGCAGCAATCCTCAGGCACAACCATGTAGAATCCCTTGTCCGCGCCAGTGCGGGCGGTATGTTCGATCGACATGTTGGTCCAAGCGCCGGTGACAATGACGAAATCGCGTCCAGCCGATTTCAGCATGGCCTCTAGTCTTGTCCCTTCCCAAGCGCTCATCCGCATCTTCTCCACCACCTGGTCGCCGGCGTGCGGCTCCAGCCCCGGCACCGGCGCAGCACCCCAGGTGCCGCGCACCAGTGCTTTCGCGTCGATCAACCCCTCGAACAGCGGTGCATTCGCCGTCACGCCGGGCGCGCCCGGCTCCACCACGAACCAAACGTGAATCACCATGACGCCGCGCGCACGCGCGGCCTCCGCGAGCCGCTTCGCGTTGGCGATGGCGTTCTGTTCGCGGCAATGCGCCGGTGAGCCGGACGACTCAAAAGCGCCGCCGTCCATCACGACGTCGTTCTGCATATCCTGAATGATCAGCGCGCAGCGCGTCGGATCGACCGCGTAACCCGGCTCGGCGAGCTGGGCTGCGGACCGATTGACCGTGGCCACCGTGGCTACCGGAGCCGGTGCCGGCCGGGCTGCGGCCGGCGCGTTCTGGCCGGCGCGCATATAGGGCTCGTTGCGCGGTCCGACCTTCACCGGCACCGCATAGACCGAATGCGTCGCGGTGATGTAGAGCGTGCGCCAATCCGGCCCGCCCCAGGTCAGGTTGCTGACCAGTTCGGGAACGCGCAGCTTGCCGATCAATCTGCCGTCCGGCGCATAGACCCAGATCCCGCCCGGCGCCGAAACCCAGACATTGCCGAGCGCGTCGCATTTCATCCCATCCGGCACGCCAGGCTCGGTGGCCGAGACGATGTTGGAGGCGAACACCCGCCCGTTACCAAGACCTCCGCCGGCATCGACGTCGAACACGCGGATCAGATGCTTGACGGTATCGTTGACGTAGAGCCGCTGCTCACCCGGCGAAAAGCACAGCCCGTTCGGCTGATCGAACAGATAGCGGTCGACCAGCAATTCCGGAGGGCCGCCGCGCGGCGGCACGCGATAGACGCCCTGGAAGCCGAGCTGACGCGGCCGTTCGACGCCGTAGACCGGCATGCGGCCGTACCACGGGTCGGAAAAGTAGATCGCACCGTCGGACTTGACGCAGACGTCGTTCGGCGAATTCAGCTCCAGCCCGTCGAAATGCGACGCCAATATCTCGCGCCGGCCGTCGGGGCGTTCGCGCACCAGCGTGGAGGTGGCGTGCTCGCAGACGATCAGGTTCAGCCCGGCATCATAGGTCATGCCGTTGCACTTGTTGGATGGACGCATCGCTTCGCGAACGCCCTGCCCGTCGAGACGGCGGCGCACGTCGCCCGGCATGTCGGAGAACAGCAAATCATGCGCCTTCGGGTGCCAGACCGGACCTTCCGTGAACTGGAATCCGGTGCCGGCCTGCCGTACCGGCGCCCACAGGTCGATCAGTTCGGCAAAGGATGGCCGCAGCGCGATATGCGTGGTCATCGCCGGTCTCCGAAACCGCCGCTCACGCTGCAAACCAATTGCGTGACGGCAGCGATTGCACGATCGGTCCCGGCACCGCCATGTCGAGCCGTCCCACGACCTGGCCGTGCTCGATCTTGGCGGGCTTGTCATGCACCGGCAGCAGGAAGCGCGAGCCGGAAAGCAGCCGTTTGATCGCGGCCTTCTCCTCGCGCTTGGTGTTGCCGTGGTTGCCGGTGGTGCGGGGCTCATTGTGATGCAGTTCGTGGAAAGGATTCACGATCTGGTCGTTGAAATCATAGATCACGTCGCCGCATATGGTGGCGCGGCCCTCGGCGGTCTCGACATGGATGTTCATCGAGCCTTCGGTGTGAGCGCCCGCCGCATCGACGGTGACACCAGGGCAGACCTCGATCGGGCCGGACAGTTCGAGATCTTCCAGCCGCAGCGCGTGGCGGGTGTGCAGCCGGTCGATCAGGTGCTTGATGTCAGGCGCCGGATATTGCGGATGCATCAGGCCCGACACCGAATATTCCAGTTCGCGCCGGTTCAGCAGCACCGTCGTGTTCATCGGGAACAGCTCGTCCTTACCGGCATGGTCGATGTGGAGATGGGTGTGCATGACGTAACGCACATCACCCATCCGCACGCCATGCCTGGCGAGCTGGTTCTCGATCATGTTCTCATGGTGCTGCAGCCCGCGCATGCCCAGGCTTTCCATGATCTGATTGTGGCGATAGCCGGTATCGACCACCATCGGCCACGGACCTCCGAGGATCAGGAAGCCGTAAGTGTATACCCGCCTGGTGCGCCCGCAATCGCGCCCCAGCACGAGAAAGCTGGATTCCAGTTCAATGTCGCCGTAGTCCAGGATCTTGATTTCGAGCGCCATGTGATTGTTTCCCCTCGTTGAATCCCGTTGTTTTCTGAAATCAAGCCAGCCGGTAAATGCCGGCGGCGGTATCGTGAAAGATCGCCTGACGGTCGGCGACGGACAGCACCTGCGTCGCCACGCGATAGGCCTCGAACAACGCCTCGTAGCGGGTCCAGAGCTTTTCGATCGGAAAGTTCGAACCGAACATGCAGCGGCCCGCGCCAAACAGCCGCACGGTTTCACCGACCACGAAACCGATATGCGCCGGGTCGTTGCGATGCAGGAAGGTGCCGAGGCCGGACAGCTTCGCCACGACGTTGGGCCGTTGCGCCAGCAGCGCCATGCCGGTGCGCCAGGCCTCAAGGCCGGCCGGCGACAAATCCTCCAGCATGCCGGCGTGCTGCAAGACGAAGCTGACGCCGGGACAGGCATCGGCAAGCTCGGCTGCACCAGCCATTTGCGGCGCGAAGACCTGCAGATCGAAGGCCCAGCCATATTCGCTCAATCGCGCGATGTTGCGCCGGAGCGTGGGATCGCGCGCCAGATCCGGGCCCGATGCGAAACGGTATTGCGGATTTTCGTGCCAGTGCAGCTGCATCCTGACGCCGCACACCAGCGGGAATGCCGCCAACTGCTCCAGCTGAGGCCGCACATCCTCGGCGGTGAAATCCGCATAGGCGACGATGGCGTGCGGCCAGCCGGTTTCCCGCGCGGCGTCGGTGACGTAGCGGACCTCATCGAGGAAACGCGCCTTCGCCCAGTTCGCCTGCACGTAGACCGACCGCGTGACGCCGGCGGAGGCAACATCCGCCAGATATTCCGCGATGGTGTAGTCGCGGCGGATCGGCTCGTAGGGGCCAAAGATTCGCGGCAGCATCGGACCGAGCAGCCAGGGCAGATCCTGCTGCCGCCAGATGTGATGATGCGCATCGACGCAGCCAGACGCAGGCTTACTCATCGGGCGGCCCTCCGTCGCGAGAGATCGAGAACGTGCCGGCAGAGCCGCTCCGTGGTCGCGCCATTGGCGACGCTGTCGAGCATCGGCAGAACCGCGCGCAGTGCAGCGGTCTCCGGGCGATAATCGGCCGCGGCGGCAAGCGGCGTCAGCCAGTCGATCCGCCAGGCGCGCGCGGCGAGATGGCCGACCGCACGGATCATCTGCGCCGGATCGCCGCGCTCAAGCCCGTCCGACAGCACCAGCACCAGCGCGCCGCGGGCATAGCTGGCGAAACGCGGCACCGCGAGGAAGGCAGCCAGCGCGTCGCCGATCCGCGTGCCGCCGTCCCAGTCGGCCACGAGGTCCGCCGCGGCGGCAAGCGCCTGCTCGCGGTTCTTCAGCCGCAGCGCACGGGTCAGCCGCGTCAGCCGCGTACCGAACGTGAACACCTCGACACGGGGCGCGGCGTTGACCAGCGCATGGGCAAAACGCAGATGCGCGTCGGAGCGCGCCTTCATCGAGCCCGACACGTCGATCAGCAGCAGGATGGCGCGTGGCCGCAATTGGCGTTCGCGGCGGCGCAGCCGGATCACCTCGCCGTCGGTGCGGATGGAGTCCCGCAGCGAGCGCTGCAGGTCGAAGCCCCCGCCGCGCTTGGTGGAACGCATCCGATAGCCACGGCGGCGCGGCAGCCGGTCCGGCAGGTGCCGGCTGAAACGCGCCAGCTGCTGGCTTTCATCGTCCGGCCGCAGTGCGCGCCGCGACAGCGCCTCGCTGGCGGTCGCCGCCTGCCCGGTTTCGTTGATGTCGTCCGACAGCGGCGCGTCATAGCCGGCGCCATCGTCCTGAACCTCCATCTCCTCGTCGCTTTCGGCGACCTGATCCGACAGCACGCCGGCAAGGCCGAGAAAATGCATATCGAACAGCAGGTCGAAATCGGGCTGCCGCTCGAACGGCGGCGCCAGCGTGGCAACGCCGGCGCGGCGGATGTCCTCGATATCGCGCGGGCCGAGCAGTTCGATCGCGCGCAGAAAAGCCAAACCCTGTTCCGGCGCGACCGAAAAGCCGTTGCGGCGCAGCAGCGCGATGAAATCGAGCAGCGGCCGCGCCGCGCGCGGTAGAGCTGATACCGTCATGCCGCGATCTCCGCGATAATGGCGTCGAGCCGCGGCGCGATGAAGGCGAGATCCTCCTCGTCCTTCAGCGCCACGCCGATCGCGCGGCGGAACGCGGCCGGCCACGGCGCGCCGGTTTTCGCCAACAGGGTCGCCGCCTCCGCCCAGTCGATCGCTTCGGCGACGCCGGGCGGCTTGGTCAGCGGCTCCTGCCGCAGCCGCCCGACCGCCGTCACGATCGCGCGTGCCGTGGCCTCGGCGACGGAGGACGCGCGCATCATGATGATCCGCGCCTCGCGCTCCGGATCCGGATAGGCGATGTAGTGATAGACGCAGCGGCGCCGCAATGCCTCGTGCAGATCTCGGGTGCGGTTCGAAGTCAGGATCACCACGGGGCGTTCATGCGCGCGCAGCGTGCCGCGCTCCGGAATCGAGATCGAGAAATCCGACAGGAATTCGAGCAGGAACGCCTCGAATTCCGGATCGGAGCGGTCGATTTCGTCGATCAGCAGCACGGTCGATTCCGGCCGGCGCAGCGCCGCCAGCATCGGCCGCTCGATCAGGAAATCGTCACGATAGATGTCGATCGGCTCATCGCCGGCCTGACGGATCGCGAGCATCTGGCGCGGGTAGTTCCACTCATACAGCGCGGCGGCGGCGTCGATGCCCTCATAGCATTGCAGCCGGATCAGCTGCCGCCCCATGATCCCGGCGATCGCTTTGGCGGCCTCGGTCTTGCCGACACCGGGCGCACCTTCCAGCAGCAGCGGCTTGCCTAGCGCGAGCGCGAGATAGCCGGCCGTGGCGAAGCCGTCATCGGCGAGGTAATAGGCCGCGCGCAGGGCCTCGGCCAGTTTCTCCGGCCGATCGATCCCTCCGACACTTCCGCGCACCGCCATCCCGATGTCCCCTATGCGCGCCGGGCTTGCGGCCGCGCGCCGCCCTGCGCTTTCAGCGCACGCAGGATTTTTTCCGGCGTGATCGGCAGCGTATCGATCCGCACACCGATGGCGTTGAAGATCGCGTTGGCGACCGCCGGCAGCACCGGATTGGCGCACATCTCGCCGGGACCCTTGGCACCGAACGGACCGTCCGGCGCCGGACGCTCCAGCACCGTGATGTCGTGCGGCGCGATGTCGCCGGGGCCGGGCATCAGATATTCGTTGTAGTCACGGCCGCCATGTTCGGGGTTTGGATAATACGGCTCCGGCGTCTCGTAGAGCGCGTGGCTCATGCCCATCCAGGCGCCGCCGACCAGTTGCTGCTCGACCATTTTCGGATTGAGCGCGCGGCCGAGTTCATAGGCGCTGGTCAGTTTGTTGACCATGACGTCGCCGGTTTCGTCGCAGACTTCCAGATCGACAACCAGGCAGGCATGGGCATAGGCGGTGACCGGCGACATCTCGCCGGTCTCCGGATTGACCGTCGAGAGCGGGATCAGAAAGATGCCGCGGCCAGAGATCGTCTTGCCCTGCTTGAACTGCGCCGCCTGCGACGCGGCCTTGACGGTGATCGATTTCGACGCCGCACCGCGGACATGGATGTTGCCCTTGCCGTCAGTGACGAGGTCGTCGGCATTGACCTCGAGCTCCTCGGCGGCCGCCTCCAGCAGCACGCCCCGCGCTTCCTTTGCGGCGACGATCACCGCATTGCCGACACGATGCGTTCCGCGCGAGGCGAACGAGCCCATGTCGTGCGGACCGGTATCGCTGTCGGCGGTGTCGACATAGACATCCTCAATCGGCACACCCAGCGTTTCCGCCGCGATCTGCCGGCTGACCTGCTTCATACCCTGCCCGAGATCGATCGCCGACAGCGCCACGGTGAATTTGCCGTCCGGATTGGCATGGACCAGCGCCTGACTGGGATCGCCGCCGAGATTCATGCCGATCGGGTAATTGATGGAGGCCATTCCGCGCCCCTGATGCCGTGCCATCTCAACGCCTCCGTGTGAACACTGACGAGAACCGCGCCGCGCCGTGCTGGGGCGTCGCCGGCGCGTTGGGAACCGGCGGGGCCGGAGCCGGCAGCGGCGCGGCGGCGGCCGGCTGCGATGGATAGTTCGGCAGCGGTGCTGCCGGCTGATGCGCCGGTGGCGGCTGATAGACGGTCACGGCAGGAGGAGGCTGATAGGCCGGAAGCGGCGCCGCGCCTGGCGTCAGCTGCGGCGGCGCCTGCCGCGTCTCCGGCCGGCCGATCCGGCCGCTCTCATCGGTCACGGTCGGCGGTATAGCCGCGCGCGCGCCGCCGCCACCACTCAGCGACGAGGCGCGCCGCGCCGTCTCGCTCAGCGGCCAGTTCACCTTCTCCGCCACGACCTGCACGCATTCGATCAGCGCGGTGTTGTGGGCGACGCGGCGATGCGCCTTCATGTCGCCGTCGCGATAGGCGTTGAGGATGCGGAACTCCATCGGGTCGATGCCGACCAGATGCGCCAGCTTGTCCATCTGCACCTCGATCGAGAAGTCCACCCCGGTGACACCGAAACCGCGCATCGCGGTGGCCGGCACGCGGTTGGTGAAGACGCAATAGGCGTCGCCGCGCACATTCGGGATCGTGTAGGGCCCCGGCATGTGCGCGACGCATTTGACCACGCCATAGCTGGTCAGCCGCGTGTAGGCGCCGGCATCGAAATAGGAGGTGATCTGCCGCGCGACGATACGGCCGTCGCGCATTACGCCGTCCTTGATGACGTGCCGCTCGGCCCCGCGCGGCGAGGCGAACTGCATCTCCTCCTCGCGCCCCAGCACATAGCGGACCGGCCGCCCGGTGAGGATCGCGCCGAGCACCGCCAGCGGCTCGGTCAGCGAATCGACCTTGCCGCCAAAGCCGCCGCCGACGGTGCCGCCGATGAAATGCAGCCGGTTGGATTCCAGCGCAAGGATCTTGGCGGTGGTGCCAAGCGAGAAGAACAGGCCCTGCGCGCAGGAATGCACGACGTAACGGTTGTTGGTTTCGGGCGCGGCGATGGTGCCGTTGGTCTCGGTCGAGGCGTGCTCGATCGGCGACATCTGATAGCGCTCCTCAAGCACGTGATCGGCGGTGCGGAACGCCGCCTCGACATCGCCGAAGCGCAGTTTCTGATGGTCGTATTTGTCGTGATACTCGAAATAGTTTCCCGGATAGGTCTCGTTGACGACGACCGCGCCCGGCTTCAGCGCCTCCTGCACGTCGAACACCGTGGGCAGCGGATCATAACTGACCCGAACCAGCTTGACCGCGGCCAGGGCTTCCGCCTCGCTATCGGCAATGATGGCGACGATCGGCTCGCCCTTGTAGCGCACCTTGTCGACCGCCAGCGTCGGCTCGTCGTCCTTGCCGAAATCGATCAGGCTGAGCAGCGTGTTCTTGTTGAGCGGAACGTCCTGCCCCCGGATCACGCGTTTGACGCCAGGCGCGCGCTCCGCGGCTGTCACGTCGATGCTCCGGATCCGGGCGTGGTGATGCGGCGAGCGCACCACCTTCAGATGCAGCAGGCCGTCAAAGCCGTGATCGTCGAAGAAGCGGGTGCGGCCGGTGACATGCCCCAGCATGTCCTGGCGCTGCTCGCCCTTGCCGATCACGTTGAGATTGTCGTCACGCTCGTCGGCGAACAGATCCTTGCGAAACTCCAGCATCGGGATCTCCTCAGGCGCGGCGGACGCCGCGCTGCTGCGCGGCGGCCAGGATGGCGTTGATGATCGGCTCGTAGCCGGTGCAGCGGCAGACATTGCCGGCGATCGCCTCGACAACTTCGACCCGCGTCGGGTTCGGATTGCGGTCGAGCAGCGCCTTCGCCGCCATCAGCATGCCCGGCGTGCAGAAACCGCATTGCGCGGCGAAATGCTCCATGAAAGCCGCCTGCAGCGGATGCAGGGTCGGCCCGTCGGCAAGCCCGCTCGCGGTTTCGATCGATCGCCCCTCGCAGGTGACACTGAGCGTGAGGCAGCCCAGTCGCGGCTCGCCATCGACCAGCACGGTGCAGACGCCGCAGGTGCCCTGGCCGCAACCGAACTTCGGGGCGAAATCGCCAAGCCCGCGCCTTATCGTGCCGAGCAGCGTTTCCGCCGGCTCGACGAACACCGCGCGATCAGAGCCGTTGAGGCGAAACTGTACAGGCATCCGGGCCATTCTGCGTTCCTTCAGGATGTCTCGCCGGCAAGCAGCCGGCCGAGATGCACAGGCAATACTTCGCGGCGATACCATTCCGACGCGATCGCATCGGTCGCGGGCTGCGTGCCCTCGAGCGCCGCGGTCTTCGCCGCGGCAATGGTGGCCGCATCCAGGGTGCGGCCTTCCAGCACGCGCTCGACCGCCTTGGCGCGCAGCGGCGTCGGCCCCATCGCGCCATAGGCGACCCGCGCGCCGCTGATCCGTCCGGCGTTCTGCGGCAGATGCGCCGCGATCGACAGCACCGAAACACCCTTCGGCCGCACGCGCGCGACTTTGACGAAACGAAACGCATCGGCGCCGGCCGGGCGGCTGAATCCGACCGAGGCCACCAGTCCCACCCCTCCCCGCGCCCGGTTCGCCAGCATCTCCTCGAGCGGCATCACCCGCGCGCCGCCGAAACCGGCATGCAGCGTGACCACGGCGTCGAGCGCCAGCAGCGCGGTGGTGAAATCGCCATAGGGCGTCGCGGCGAACAGATTGCCGCCGATGGTCGCGGTGGTCCGCACCGCGGGGCCGCCGATGCCGCGCGCCGCCGCGTGCAGATAGGACAGGTCACGGTTGGCCAGCACCATCGCCATGGTGACGCCGGCGCCAAGTTCTACCTGCGCACCGCCGGTGTTCATCGTCAGCAGCGCCGGATCAAGCGCGCGCAGCAACGTGCCCTCCGTCATCACACCTTCGTTGATGGCGCGCACCAGCAGCGTGCCGCCGCCGAGCAGCTGCGCGCCGCGGTCGCTGGCCAGGATTTCAGCGGCTTCCTGTAACCCCTGCACGATGCGTACGTTGACGGGCATGGCGTTTCCTAACTAGCGAGTTCGGGCAGCTGGCGGACCGCCGCGATGCCATTTGAATAGACGTCGTTGGCCACGAGGTCGGCCAGCTCCGTCTCGCGCCCGGCCGGCGTGGTGAACCGGCCTTCCCATTGCCAGAAGCTGCGATTGCCGTCGGTGACCGGCAGCAGCCGGACATGGGCGACGTAGTTGAACAGCGGAATCGGCGTCTCCAGCAGGCAATAGCTGAAGGTCATTTCCAGATCCGACAACGCCAGCAGTTGCTCGCGCAGTTCGGCGCCGTCCTGCATCGTGAAGCGGCGGACGCAGCCGATCTTGTCGGACGGATAGCCGCGCTCGATCGTGCTCTTGGCAACGATCGGATGCCAGGATTCATGACCGTTGAAGTCGCGCAGCACCGCCCACAGCCGCTCGACCGGCGCGTCGATGATGGTGCTGCGAACCACCCGCGGCATGTTCAGGCTCCAAAGGCGCGGTTGAGCGCGTCGAAACCGGTCTGGAACACATTGCCGCCGACGCCACCGACCAGCTCTGCTTCCAGTTCCGGCGCGCAGTCGAAATCGGCGCTCCATTCGATGAAGGTGCGGTCCTGGTCGGTGACCGGCGTCAGCCGCAGCGAGGCGACGTAGTTGGTCAGCGGCATCGGCGAATCCAGGATCGAATAGGTGCAGAGCATGTCGAAGTCCGACAGGCCGAGCAGTTTTTCGCGCAGCCGGTCGCCGTTGCGCAGCGCGAACGCCCTGACGCAGCCGACCTTGTCGGCCGGCTCGCCGTTCTCGATCCGGCTCTCCGCGATGCCGGGGTGCCAGTTCGGCAGGCCGTTGAAGTCGCGCACGCGCGCCCAGACCTTGGCCGCCGGCGCATTGATGACACTGGATACGTAGACGCGGGCCATCCGATTACTCCTTGCCCTTGCCTTTGTCGCCCCGGCCCGACGGCTTGCGCTCGCCGGGACCCGCGCCTGCGGGGGCTGGTCCGTCGTCCTTCGCCTTCGGCGGCTGGGCCTCCTTGCCGACGCGCTGCATGTCACTGGCCTCGCGCATCAGCCCGCCCATCTTGGCGAGGTTGCCGCCCTCGATCCCGATTTCCTTCAGCACCTGATCGATCAGCGGCGCCTGCACCCGGTAGCGCAGCGCCGACTCGATCACCTCATCGGTCGGCGTGCGCGCGGTGCCGCCGCCATTGCCGGCCATGCCGCCGAGTCCATCGACATGCAGGATGCGGATGCCTTCGATCTTCTCCATCGGCTTGACACTTTCGCGGACGATGCCCTCGATCCGATCGAGCAGACGGCGCCGGAACAGGCCGTAGCGGGCCTCGTCGGTGAGCGCGTTCTCGGCCTCGTAGAGCAGCTTCTGCGCTTCCGCATCGACCGCAGCGCGGATCGCATGGGCCTCGGCCTCGATGCGCTTCTCGTCGGCGTTCTTCCTCGCCAGCATGACTTCGACCGTGGCACGGCGCTTGGCGTTCTCGCTTTCGCGCACCGTCTTGACGATCTCCTCGGCTTCCACCGCCTTGGCCTTCGCCATCTCCGCTTTCACCTGGGCTGCGGATTCCAGCAGCGACTTCTCGAAGATCGCAATCGCCTTGTCCATCACCGCGCTCTCGACCTCACGCTCGCGACCGACCTCGAGCTTGCGCAGGTCGAGGTCGCGGCCGACACGAGCCTCGTCGAGGCCGCGCTCGGAGGCGATGCGCGCACGTTCGATGTCCTCGCGCGCGGCGATCTCGGATTCCTGCAGTGCCTGGTTGCGCGCGATATCGAGCTGTTCGAGCGCCTTGCGGCGCTCCAGCCGCGCCACCTCCAGTTCGCGCTCGCGCGTAATGTCGACCTTCTCGACCTCTTGGCGCGCATTGATCTCGGCTGCGCGCACCGCACGGTCGGAATCAACCCGCTCGATCCTCCGCGCAGAGGTCGCGATAACGCGTTCCTCCTCGGCGATCTCGATGGTCTTCTTCTGATCGATCTGCAGCACCTCGCGGCTCTTCGACGCCGCGATCCGCCCCTTGTCGATCGCAAGCTCAGCCTCGATGCGGCTGACCTCGACCGCGTCGCGCTTCTTGATCTCGGCGGTCTCGATCGCCTTGGCGCGGTTGATGTCGAGGTTGCGGATTTCCAGATCAGAGGCGATGCGGGCGGTCTCGGTCGCCTCGCGGGCGGCGATTTCGGCACCTTCGAGTGTCTGGGTCCGCGCGATCTCCTGCGATCGAGTTTCCTGTTCGGCGAGGATGCGATGCGCCGCGATTTCCTTCTCGTTGGCG
The DNA here is from genome assembly GCF_018130185.1 of Bradyrhizobium sp. AUGA SZCCT0182. Classification (NCBI taxonomy): domain Bacteria; kingdom Pseudomonadati; phylum Pseudomonadota; class Alphaproteobacteria; order Hyphomicrobiales; family Nitrobacteraceae; genus Bradyrhizobium; species Bradyrhizobium sp. AUGA SZCCT0182. Next base: position 105,734 of record NZ_JAFCLY010000024.1, read on the forward strand.
ATCCGCGCCGCTTCCACTGCATGCAGGGCGGCGATCTCGGCCTCATCGATCGCCTGGTTGCGGGTAATGGTCAGCGCCCGGACCCGTTCCTCCTGGACGATGCGGGCGGACTCCACCAATTCCTTCGAAGCGATGGTCTCCTGCTGGACGGTGCGGTCGCGGACGATCTCGCGCGCCAGCCGCTTTTCCTCCGCGGCGAGGCGACTGGCGATGATGGCACTGTTGCGGGCGATTTCGGCGGTTTCGGTGGCGAGCCGCGCGGCGATGTCGGCCTCCTCGATCGAACGCCGCTTCGCGATGTCGAGACCCGAAATCCTCTGTTCGTTGGCGATCCGGTCGGTGCTGACGGACGCTTCCTGCGCGATCCGGGCGCGCTCGGTGGATTCGCGGGCGGCGATTTCGGCAGCCTGCAGCGCCCGCACCTGCTCGATTTCGCGCTCGCGGATCTCGCGGTCGGCGGCGATGCGGGTCTCCTTAATCAACTGATCATTGGCAATCCGTGCCTTCTCCACCGTCTCGCGCGCGGCGATCTCGGCCTGATCGACGGTCTGACTGCGCTCGATCTCGCGCTGGCGGACGTCGCGCTCGGAGGCAATCCGCGCCTCGCTGATGGCGCGCTCATTGCCAATCCGCGACTTCTCGATTTCCTCGCGCGCGGTGATCTGGGCCTGCTCGGCTTCGGTGTCGCGCATCGCACGCTCGCGGGCGATTTCCGCGCGCTGCACGGCGCGGCGCACCTCGACGTCGCGCTGCTGCTCCAGCCGCGCCAGCTCGCTCTCGCGTTCGATCTCGAGCGACTGCTTCTCCGCTTCGAGATTGCGCGAGCGGATCTTGATCATCGAATCCTGCTCGATGTCGTTGCGTGCCTTGCGCCGGCCTTCGATCTGCTCGATCAGATGGGTCAAGCCCTCGGCGTCGAAGCGGTTCGAGGCGTTGAAATATTGCAGGTCGGTCTGGTCGAGATTGGTCAGAGCCACCGATTCCAGTTCGAGTCCGTTTTTGGCGAGCGCCTCGGCGGCTGCCTCCTTGACCTTGGCGAGATAGACCCCGCGCTGCTCATGCATGTCCTCCATCGTCATCTCGGAGGCGACCGAACGGATCGCCGAGACGAACTTGCCGGACAACAGCTCGTGCAGCGTCTCCGGCTGCATGGTGCGCCGGCCAAGCGTCGAGGCCGCGAGCGACACTGCCTCGGGGGTGGCGCGGACGCGGACGTAGAAGTCGGCGTCGATGTCGACCCGCATCCGGTCGCGGGTGATGATGGCGCCGTCCTGGCCGCGATGCACCCGCATCTGCAGCACGTTCATGTTGACCGGTGTGATGTCATGGATGAACGGCAGCACGAAGGCGCCGGCATCGATCACCACTTTCTCGCCGGCAAGACCGGTACGGACGAACGCCGCCTCCTTCGACGAGCGGCGGTAGAGCCAGTTCACCAGATAGACGACGATCGCGATCACGATGATCGCGACGATCAGCCAGAGAATGAGCGCTCCGATCAGCTGGCCTGACATATCTGTTCTCCCTCTACAAAGTGCTGTCGCATGGTCCGTTCAGCTGCGGCTGATGGCCTTGAATTTCCGGGTCTGCTCGCGGATCGCGACTTCGACCGGCAGCCGCTCCATCGAGGAGGCGCCGTAGAAGCCATGGCAATGCCGCGAGTTCTTGATCACGAATTCGGCGTCCGAAGGTTCTGCGACCGGGCCGCCATGCACGAGGATGATCGCATCGGGCTTCACCGCGAGCGCCGCCGCCGCCCAGGTGTCCAGCATGGCCGGAACATCCTCGAGCTTCAGTGCGGTTTGTGCCCCGATCGCGCCGCCGGCGGTCAAGCCGAAATGGCAGACAATGATGTCAGCCCCCGCGCCCGCCATCGCTGCGGCATCGTCGGCCGAGAACACATAGGGCGTCGTCAACAGGCCCTTGGCGCCGGCCAACGCGATCATCTCGACTTCGAGCGCGTAGGACATGCCGGTTTCCTCCAACCCGATGCGAAAGCTGCCGTCGATCAGTCCGACCGTCGGAAAGTTCTGCACGCCGGAGAACCCGGCGGCTTTCACCTCGTCGAGAAAGCGCTCCATGCTGCGGAACGGATCGGTGGCGCAGACGCCGGCCAGCACCGGAGTTTTCTTCACGACCGGCAGCACCTCCGCGGCCATCTCCATCACGATCGCATTGGCGTCGCCATACGGCATCAGGCCGGACAGCGAACCGCGCCCGGCCATCCGGAAACGGCCGGAATTGTAGATCACGATCAGGTCGATACCGCCGGCTTCCTCGCATTTGGCCGACAGGCCTGTGCCGGCGCCGCCGCCAACGATGGGCTCGCCGCGCGCGATCATGTCGTGAAACCTGGAGAGAAGAGCCTGCCGATCGATCGCTGCCATGCTGTGATCCCCTACCGGCCCGCGGCGCGTGCGCGCGGCCGTGCGCCTTGCAGCGCGCGAAAATGCTGCACCAGCGCGGCCGCAAACGCCGGGCTGTTGATGTGATGCGGAACGCGAATGAGCTGGCGCGACGCCGTCTGCCGCACGCTCGCCTCCAGCGCGCCGAACAGCGCCTCGCGCGCCGCAGTGTCGAAGAACGGCTTGCCCGCCTCGTCGAGGGCCGAAACCCCGCCCTCCGGCACTAGAAAGCGCACCGGGCCTTCCATCAGATTGAGCCGTTCACCGATCCAGCGGCCCATCGCGGCATTCTCCGCAGGCAGTGTCCGCATCAGCGTGACCTGCGGATTGTGCTGATGAAGCAACCGCGTCCGGTAGCGCTCGGGGACGCTGTCGGGCGCGCCGAAATTGACCATGTCGAGCGCGCCGACCGAACCGACATAGGGAATCCGGGTCCGGATGATGGCGCCGAACCGATCCTCGGTCGCCGGAAACACGCCGCCGAACAACAGGTCGGCGATTTCGGTGGTCGAGACGTCGATCACCGCCGGCACCAGGCCGCCATCGACCAGCTTCTCCATCGACTGGCCGCCGATGCCGGTGGCGTGGAACACCAGGCATTCGTAGTCGTCGCCGATCAGTTTCGTGACCTGCTGCACGCAAGGCGTCGTGACGCCGAACATCGTGAGGCCGACCAGCGGCCGCTCACCGCCGGCATGGCGGCGCGGCGGCGGCGCCTTGCTCGCCTCGAGCCGCGCCCTCGCCATCCCGGCCATCGCCTGCGCGCCGTTCGCCAGCACCTGCCGCGAAATCGCATTCAGTCCCTGAACGTCGGTGACGGAATACATCATCATGATATCGGAGGGACCGACATAGGCCCTCGTGTTGCCGGAGGCGACGGTCGAGATCATCAGCTTCGGCACGCCGACCGGCAGCGCCCGCATCGCCGGCGTCGCCAACGCCGTGGCGCCGGAGCCGCCGGCAGAAATCAGGCCGAGCAGCCTGACGCCGTCGCGGCCGGACTTGCCCTTCACCCAGGTCTCGAAAGCCTCCGCCATCGCCGCCACGGCGGCGCCACGGTCGGCATTGAACACCCCGGCGGAACCGCGCGGGTGATGCAGCGCGATCTCCAGCGGCGGCACGTCCGCGCCGGAGATCCGGCCCGTGGTCGACAGATCGACCAGCTTCACCGGCAGGCCCGCCGCTTTGATGATGTCGGCGATGAAGCGAAGCTCCTCGCCCTTGGTGTCAAGCGTGCCGGCCACGGCGACGAATGGCTCGTTGAGACCACCTATGCTGCGCCCGACCTTGCGGTCGGATGCGGCGACCGCGGCCGCGACGGGCATGCGCGTCAGGGTGTGCGCCGATCCTTCGATCCGCGCCGCCGCAACATCGGGGCTCCAGCGGGTGGGCAGCACCGGGTTCGACAGGTAGACCCGGATGGGCGCATCGTTGCGAGCTGGCGCCGCTGCGGTCCGGCGGCCGCCGGGTTCACTCACGGAAGCAGGCGGCGGTTCGATCTCCTCGTGGCCATGGCGACCGACGCCGAGCAGGCGCTGCTGCAGATCGCGATCGGCTGCCAGCCGCGCCGCCTCGATAACGCGGTTGACCCGGCCGTTGACCATGATCGCGACCATGTCCGAGATCTCGGTTGCCACCCCGATGTTCTGCTCGATGACGAGGATGGCGACGTCGCCTTCCTCGCTCAGCCGCACCAGCATATCCTCGACCTGAGCGACGATGACAGGCGCGAGGCCTTCGGTCGGCTCGTCCATGATCAAGAGCCGTGGATTGAGCAGCAACGCCCGCGAAATCGCCAGCATCTGCTGCTCGCCGCCGGAGAGCTGCGAGCCTGCATTGTTCTTGCGTTCGGCAAGCCGCGGAAAGGTGTCGTAGACCCGCTCCGGCGTCCAGCCGCCGCGCGGACCGCGTTGCGCCAGCCGCAGATGCTCGTCGACGCTCAGCGATCGCCACAGCCGCCGGCCCTGCGGCACATAGCCGATGCCGAGCCGGGCGATGTCGGTGGTGGAGCGGCCGACCAGTTCCTCACCGAACGCGGTGATCGAACCGCTCGACACCGGAACCAGGCCCATGATCGCCTTGCACAGCGAGGTCTTGCCCATGCCGTTGCGGCCGACCAGGCTGAGCACACCCTCCTGCAGGGTCAAATCAACGCCCTGCAGCGCGTGCGACTGGCCGTAAAACAGGTTCAGCTCACGAACCTGCAGCGCCGGCAGCGTGCCGCGTAGCGGCGGACCACGGTCAGTGCTGGGCATGACCGCCCCCGAGATATAGCTCCTGAACTTCCGGATCGGATTCGATCTCGTCGGACCGGCCTTCCTTGAAGATCCGGCCGTTGTGCATCATCGTCACGCTTTCGGCCACACGCAGCGCGACATCCATGTCGTGTTCGATAATGATGAAGCCGATGTGCGCCGGCAGCGATGTCAAAATCGTCACCAGATCGGCGCGCTCGGTCGGCGACAGCCCCGCCGCAGGCTCGTCGAACAGCACGAAGCGCGGCGCGCCGGACAGCGCCAGCGCTATTTCAAGCTGGCGCTGCTGGCCATAGGCCAGCTCGCCGACCAAGCGGTCCTTGTCGTCGGTTAGGTGCACAGCCTCGACCAGTATTTCCGCTGCTTGCACGAGTGCATCGTCGGGGCGGGGCCGGACCAGCGAGAAACGGTTTCGCGAAACACCGCAGCAGGCCAGATAGACATTGTCCATCACGCTCAGCCCGGTGAAGAGCGAGGATATCTGGTAGGTGCGGCGCAAGCCCCGTCGGATTCTCTCATGGGGCGGGAAGACCGTCACATCCTCGCCAAAAAACCGGACCAGGCCCGCTGTGGGCAGAAAATCCCCGGTGATGCAGTTGAACAGCGTGGTCTTGCCCGCGCCATTCGAGCCGAGAACGGCCCGCCTTTCGCCCGGTTTCACCGAAAGCGTCACGTCCGAGATTGCGGCCAGCGCGCCGAACATCTTGGTGATGCCGCGCAGTTCCAGCGCATTGCCGGAGCTGGCATTGCCAGCCCCGGGCACATTCATCCGGGAAGACACGACCGGCGCGTTCATGCCCCGCCTCCCATCGTTGCGGCCTTGCGCGCCGCAAGCCCCGCGCGCCAGCGATCCCACAGGCCCAGCACACCATCCGGCGAGAACAGCACGATCGCCAGGAAGCCGATCCCGATGATCAGCTTGAAGCGATCCGCCGAGAATCCGAAAAAACCGAGAATGTCGGTCGAGAACACTTGCAGCAACACGTAGATGAAAGCGCCGATAAACGGTCCGAGCGGACGGCGCATTCCGCCGACTACCGCGACCACGAGCACATCGATCGCGGAGGAAATTCCGATCGTGCCCGGCGCGATCTGCGCATTCTGCCAGACCAGAAGAATACCGCCCGTGGAGGCGAAAACGCTCGCCAGGGCGTAGGCCGCCACGCGATGGGCGGTCACGTTGAAACCCAGTGCCGCCATGCGGCGCGGGTTGTCGCGCACGCCCTGAAGGGCGAGCCCGAAGGGTGAGCGCGCGAGATAGACGACTGCGCCGTAGCAAAGAGCGGCGCAAGCAAGGGTGAGGTAGTAGAAAGCCAGGGGATCGCGCCAGTTCACGCCGAAAAGCTTCGGCGGCAACACGAGGTTGAACCCGGAATAGCCGTTGAAGACCGAGTAGTTCTGTCGTGTGAAATAGAAGAAGGCCGCCGCGATCGCGAGCGTGATCATGATCGTGTAGATGCCATCCGTGCGAACGGCGAGCGCGCCGGATATCGTCGCGAAAAGAGCTGCGATCAGGAAGGCGGCCGGAAGCACGATCCACCAGGAGAGGCCGAGACTGACATTGGCCGCGCCGGACGGCCCAAGGATTGCGACCATGTAGCCGGCCATTCCGGCAATCGACATTTGCAGCAGGCTCACCATTCCGCCATAGCCGGCGAGGAACATCAGGCTGAGCCCGATCATGCCCAGAATGAAAGTCCAGCCCATTATCTGGAACAGCCAGAAATTGTTGGCCACGATCGGCAGCAACAGCAGGATCAACCCGAAGATCCACCAAGGGGCGGGAATGCGCTCGGACCACATTCGCTGGTCGACGGGGCTGGCGAAGCGAGGGGCTTGATCGGCAACCGACATGTCCTACCGCCTCGTTCCCAGAAGGCCCTGCGGCCGAAACGCCAGCACCGCCGCCATGATGAGGAAGGTGAGAACGATCGAATAGGTCGGCGCGTAGACAAACCCCATCTGCTCGGCCACCCCGATGATCAGCGCGCCCAAAGCCGCGCCGACGATCGACCCCATGCCTCCGACGATCACCACCACGAGGCTCGCCAGCAGGAAACGCGTATCCTCGCCGGGCGACAGCGACTGGAACGTGGCACCGATGATCCCCGCGATACCGGCAAGCCCGGCGCCGAAGCCGAACACCGCCAGAAACACCAGATGGATGCGCACGCCGGAAGCGGCCAGCATCTCACGGTCATCCACGCCCGCACGGATCAGCATGCCAAGCGCGGTGCGGTTCAAAACGAGCCACATCGCAATGCCGATCACGATTGCCGCGACCAGGATCCAGACGCGCACGGACGGGTAGCGCAGCCAGGTAATCGCGCCGGTCGCGTCGTTGACGTTGCTCACGAGGGGCAATTCCATCGGCCCCTGCAGGAATTGCGGAGCGAGGATCGAATATGATTGCCCGCCCCACCACCAGAGCATGAGGTCGGCAAACACGATCGAAAGCCCGATGCTGACCAGGGTCTGGCGGAGCTCTTCGCCTTCCATTTTCGAGAAGATGAAGAACTGCATCAAGAGCCCGATCAGCCCCACGACGATGAACACAATCGGAAATGCCAGCAGCCATGAACCCGAGGCGGTCGCGACCTCGTAGCCAACGTATCCGCCGATCAGGAACAACGACCCATGCGCGAGATTGACGACGCGCATCAGGCCGAAAATCAGCGTGAAGCCGGCTGCCACGAGGAAGTAGAGCGCGCCAAGCGTGATGCCGCCCAAAAGGGCATTCAGGAAGATTTGCTTGCGGCCCCAAACCGCCACCAGTTCGGGTGGCCAGGGGGCGAGCACAAGACACAGGAACGCTGCGGCCAAGAGGAAAAAAATCAGGCTCCAGAGCGGGTAGCGCTTGATGAAATTGTCCATCTCAGAACGGCCCAACAGCTTCCCGTGGCGGACTTCGCCACCGTTGGAATGAAGGCTAGATGGAAGTTGCCGGCCTGTCCTTTCCCGAACGTCTTTTCTCTAGCCCGAACGTCTCTTCTTTGGAGTGCAGCACCTCTTTTTCAGTGTGTGAGCGCGACGCTGCGCCGGTAGGCGCTCGGCGGCACGACGCCATTGGCGATGAAGAACCGCGAGAAGCTCGCCGGGGTCGCAAAGCCGAGATCAAGCCCGATTTCAGAAACCGTTTCCGTGCCTCTGGCCAATCGCTCGATCGCGCGCTCCATGCGCAGGGCGTTGAGGAAGATCGTAGGGGGCAAACCCATCTGCTCGCGAAACAGCTTGAAAAAATGCGGGCGCGAAAGGCCGGCGTTCCGCGAAATCTCTGCAAGGTCGACGGGCTCGCCGAGCCTCTCGCTCAGGAGGCTGATCGCGCGCCGCAGGCGGAAATCCCGCAGTCCCGAACAATGGGCAGCCGGCCTGTCAGCCGCGCTCGTCCACTGCCAGGTTTGATCGAAGGCCGCCTGGGTGAGGGCACTGAGCCGGTCTTCGAAAGAGCCATCGCAGCCGCCATGGTCGGCGAGAAGCCGTGCGGTTTCCAGGACAAGCCGGGTGATGTGGTCGCTCATTTCGACGGTCGAGCGGCCGAAGCGCAGGATTTCGAAGGCGGTGTGGCTCGCCTCAACAAACCAGCCCGGGCGAATATAGAGAACGAGCGTCAGCGTTGGTTCGCGGCGGTCAACCGGCGCGAAATAATGCGGTTGCCATGGGCTGATTGCCGTTGCGCAGAGGGGCGTGAGCGGCAAGGTCTTGCCATCGACAACCACGCTGGCGACCGGTCCGCTGACGTGAAAGATCAGATGCCCCTCGCGATGGGCATGCGGCACCATCGGCCGATCCAGCTCATAGAGGCAAGCGCGCCCGAACGCACCATGTGCGACCGCGTGAGCAATACTCATCGGTTTCCTCCCCGCCCATCTTTGTGTGCGGTTACGGAAGAATGTATAAGGAGATCGCGTTGTGACAACAGGCAAATTGCCCCGGCCGCCACCGGTCCAGGCCGTTTGCCACGCGCCGGGTGCTGCTCATTCGTGCTCACCAGGCGGCCTCGAGAATGCGGCGGCAGTCGCCGGGGGTCAGCCGTCGGGGATTGGCAAGCGCTCCAGGGTCGTTCGCTGCCAATTCCGCAAAACGGTCGAACTGAGCCGGATTGATCCCCATCTCCCGCAAGGAGGTCGGCAGGCCGATGGCGCGGGCGAAAGCTCCGATTGCGGTGCTGAAGTGCGGCTCCCGCGTTGTTCTGGCGAAGGTTTCGGCCATGGTGGCGTATCGATCGCCCACGGCTTCGGTGTTGAAGTCGGCCATGGCAGCCATCAATGGCACTTGGAGATCGCCATGCAGGACGCCGGGTCCAAGTTCAGCCTTGATCGGATGCGCAAGCGCATCGACCCCGCCAACCGCTTTTTCCAGCGCGAGCCCGGCCGTCAATGCCGCGACCATCAATTCGCGCTGCGCTTCCCGGTGACTGGGCGAAGCAAGCGCCACGGGTAGCCACCGCGTAAGCCGCTTTGTGGCCTCCAGCGCAAGCGCGTCTGCCGGCGGGTGATAGACCGGGCTGGCATAGGCTTCGATGGCGTGGACCAGCACCTCCATGGCCGCGGCGGCGAGGCGACGTGAGGATGCTCCCTCAAGTACCGTCGGATCGGCGATTACCCGGTCGGGGCGCGGGCAGGTGATCGGCTGGCCCTGCCCCAGGCGCACCCGCCGCGCCAATCCGAAATCGCAAAGGCCGGCAGGAACCGCGATCAGCATGAGGCGTTCGCCTCGCCGCAATGCATGCTCCGCGGCGAGACGCGCCTGCCCGACGGCCGCAGATCCACCCACGGCGATGAGCGTGCCGGTCCGGATGTCGCTCATGGCGCTCAGAATCCTGACAGTTGCGTCCACATGAGGGCTGGCACGATCGGTCCGCGCCAGGCTGATCACCGTCTGGCCGAGTGACTCCTGCACGCGCGCGCAAACGGCCGCGCTTCCCGGCTCGTTGTCAACGAGTACCAGCGCCCGAGCGAGCGGCCCCACCTCCTCGGGAAGCGCATCCTCGATCGCAGCTTCTGCGAAATGGGTGCGCGTGAGATAGTCGATGAGAGTCATCGGACACGCTCCCGGCATTTCCGCCGCATGGAGTCTGCAATGGCGGAATTCCGAAGGAAGCGGCGGCCGGCTGTGAGCGCCGGCCACCGAAGATGACATCAAGAGCAGGCGCGCTCAGCCGCCCGCGCGCAGCTTGGCGCAGTCAACCGCATCGCGCGCCGGCAGCCCCAGGGCCTTGAACTGAGCCGTCGTCATGCCGAGCGTCTGGTTCACGTTTTCGGTCTTGGCCACCATCTTGCTGGTCAGGTTGCCGTCCGGTCCATCGACCACTTCGTTGACGAAGACCGTTCCGGTCGCCTGCCGGTTTTCGTTCAGCGTGATCTTGCCGATCGGGCTGTCGAGCTGAAGCTTGTTGAGCGCTTCCTTGAACTTTGCCTGCCCGTTCGACAGATCGCCCCCGGCCGCTTCGAGCCCTTTGATGGCGGCCTGCGTGGCAACGTAGTAGCCCAGACCGAACAGCGACGGCGACGGCAGGCGCTGGGCGGCGGGGAAGGTGTCCTGATAGAGCTTCACATACGAGGTCCATGCCGGGTCGGTATTGTCGGCGGCGAAGGGGCCGGAGGTCGGCGTGCCCTTCAGCACGTCCTTCGCTTTACCTTTCGCCGTCAGAACCGTCTGGTCGGCCATGATGGTGCCGCCGATCAGACGGGTCTTTTCACCGGCCTGCTGGTATTGATTGAGGAAGTTGATCGCATCCGTGCCGCCAAGGCCCAGGTAGATCGCATCCACGTTGTCAGGCAGCTGCGCGATGATCCCGCCGAAATCCGATTGGCCGAGCGGCTGCCAGAAGCGCTGGACGATGTCGCCGCCCGACTTGCAGAAGTCCACCGCAAAACCCATGAAGTTCGTGTAGCCGAACGAGTAATCGGCTGCGATCGTTGCAACCTTCTTCCAGCCCTTCGTCTTCACGACGTAGCCGCCGAGGCCATAACCCCATTGCGAGCCGTCGAGGTTGAAGCGGTAGAAGTTCGCCGCCGGATCGACCCATGTCGTCTCGAGCGCGCCGGAGATGCCGTTGATCACCACCTTGTCGGGGATGGTCTTGGCGAAGTCGCGCATGGCGATGCCTTCCGAGCCGGAAAGCGGGCCGATGATGAAGTCGACCTTGTCCTGCTCAATAAGCTTGCGAGCCATACGGACCGTCGTGTCGGGTTTGGTATCCGTCGGAGCGACGACGGTTTCGATCTTTTTGCCGGCAATGGTGTTGTTGACCTGTTTGAGAGCCAGTTCGACATTTCGGACACCATCCTGGCCACCGGTCGCGAAGGCGCCTTCCAGCGCCACCAGAATGCCGATCTTGATGGTGCCGCTCTGGGCGAGAGCTGCGCCGGGCAACATAAGGGCGGCCACCGCGACGGCGCCAAGCAAAGACTTGCGCATTGTTGTTCCTCCCTGTGACGCGGAAGAGAGAATCCGGCGACCACGCCGAACCTCCCCCATGTGCGTCTCGTAACGCGCCCCTCGCGGGCGCCTTCGGGAAGGCTGCCGTTCAAAGCCCAAGCCGCCAATATCCAAGCGTCTCATTTTCGCCGCCGCTGTTATGTGCGGGGAGCGCGGCATAAGCCGCCCTCTCACCGACGCTCGCCGTGAGTTGCACCGAGCAGGCCGAACCTGCGCCGCCTGGGTTGAAGCTCAAATGCCAGCCCCAAAGCATGCTCAAAAACGTTGGCGCGCGATTGCGTTGGCGCCGTTGTTCGTCGTCTGGCTAGGCATCGGCCGCACGTCGCGCATGACGTTCGTTGCGTTTTTTCGCTCTTCCCGATCGTCGGCGCAACGCTCACCGGCCTGACTTCAGTCGATCGCTACCTGTTGAGGCTATGCAAGCCAGTGGGGCAGATAGGGTCCCGCCTTTATTCGAAGGTAGCCATCTCGTGGCCGTCCCGGCCTCTTTGCGTGTTCAGGTGCGGACATGATCCGATGACCCCCCCAACCATTCCTGCAGTGTCGAACGAGATCCTTTCGTACCGAATATCGCCAAATCCGCAGGTCGACATTGCTGACGTCGGCTGTCACTGGATTTTCTTTGATCTCTCGGTGCACACATCGTGCACACGCCGCCTTCGCGCCGGGTCTTGTATTCGAGCTGGTTCGGCGGAATCCCGTCCTCTCGCCTCGTCGGTGCCAGCACGCGCGCCTGCTCGCGGGCAACGTCACTTAGGTCGTAGTCGGGAAGATCGATATTCGCGGCGAAGCCCGCCGCGTGCTCCCCTGCCACCGCGCCGTTGGTGAAGGCGCCGAGCATGTAATTGTGCGGCATACTTGCCATGTCACCCGCGGCATACAAGCCCGGCACCGTGGTGCGCGCAAACTCATCGACGTAGACACCGGATGCGCTGTGGCCGGAGCAGAATCCGATCTCGGAAATATGCATCTCGATCATGCGCTCGCGGTAGTTCGTGCCTCGATTTTCGTGGAACCGGCCGCGCGACGGACGCTCGACATTGTGCAGCACGGCCTCGATCTTGCCGACGGTGTCGCTATGCAAATGGTTGAGCTTCAGGAACACCGGCCCCTTGCCGGATTGCAGTTCGTTGTAAAACTCCTGCATCATCTGGCCCGACCAATAGTCGCATTCGATGAAGCGATTGCCCTCGCTGTTGGCGGTATAGGCGCCCTGGAACGGTCAACCAAGAAGCGGCGCCCTCCGGCAAAGATCGCTAGCCGACTGCGCCCTCATTTGGTCCGCTGGCGCAAGATCGACCAGATGCGATCGGGCGAACTGCGCAAGGCCGGCATTCTGGAGAACGGCGACCAAATCCGATTCGTCGCCAACCGCATTAGCGATGGGCAGCCTCTTGCCGGCAAGATCAGGTCAGCCTGGGAAGGCATTCTGCAGGACGCGGGGCTTGGCGAGGGATGTCGTCCGGCATTCGCTACGCCACACAGCAGCGCGCGGCTGATGCGGGCCGGCGTCGATATGTGGGAGGCTGCTGGCTGGCTTGGAATGACCGTAGAGCAACTAGAGGCGAACTACGGTCATCACTATCCTGAATTCCAGGAAGAAGCCGCTGAGGCGTTTGGCGGCTGGCGCTAGTCCCGCGCGGGGAACTTGGGATCGATTTCGTTCGCTGCAGCGTCGAGTTCAGATTGCGCGGCCCTCACCTCCGCCCAAGCCGCGGACTTCTCAGGATGCCTCGGCGAAATCTGCACAAACCGATCGTTGGCTGTGACAAGCGCGTGCACGGCCTTACCCCAACGCTCGTATGCAGAATCGAATTCCACAGGCACGGCGCTGCTTCGATCGAGCCATTTCGTTGCACGCTTAAATCATCGAAAGTATAAGTATTTGAAAGAATGGTCGGAGTGGCAGGATTCGAACCTGCGACCCCTGCGTCCCGAACGCAGTGCTCTACCGGGCTGAGCCACACTCCGACTAAGAACGCGGCTTATAGCTGCCGGTTTCGGTCACCGCAAGGCACCGATTTGAGGAATTAATCCCTGTGAATACAAGCCTGAAAACGTCGGTTTTGCCCGCCAATGAGGCCGCGGTGGCCTCTGCCGCGCATTGTTTGCGCGAAGGCGGGCTGGTCGCATTCCCGACCGAGACCGTTTATGGCCTGGGCGCCGATGCCACCAATGCGGCTGCAATAGCCCGGCTTTACCAGGCCAAGGGCCGGCCAGCCTTCAATCCGCTGATCGCCCATGTCGGCGATCTCGCCGCGGCGCGCGAAATCGGCCGTTTTGACGCGGCCGCCTTGCGGCTGGCCGAAGCGTTCTGGCCGGGGCCGCTGACGCTGGTGCTGTCGAAAACCGAACATTGCGCGGTCGCCGACCTCGCCACCGCAGGGCTCGAGACCGTCGCGATTCGGATACCGGCGCACCCTGTGGCGCGCGACATCCTGCGCATCCTCGGCCGGCCGGTGGTGGCGCCATCGGCCAATCTGTCCGGACACGTCTCGCCGACGACGGCCGCCCATGTGCAAAGCGATCTGGAGGGGCGGATCGACCTGATCGTCGATGGCGGCGCGGTCGCCGTCGGCGTCGAATCGACCATTGTCGGGATTTTCGACGAACCGATGCTGCTGCGGCCGGGTGGCCTGCCCCGCGCCGATATTGAGCGCGTGCTGAGCCGTGCGCTCAAGCAGCCGCCTGCGGACGCCGAGAATGACAGCGCCCAGCCGCTGGCGCCGGGCATGCTGGCGTCCCATTATGCTCCGAGAACACGTGTGCGGCTCGGTGCAATTCAGATCGAGCCCGGCGAAGCGCTGCTGGCGTTCGGCAGCGATGCAGTTTCGGGAATTGACGCCGCCGCCGCGGTGATGAATCTGTCCGTACGCGGCGATCTCAGCGAGGCTGCCGCCAATCTGTTCGGCTATCTTCGCGCGCTCGACAGCAAGGCTGCGCAAACCATCGCCGTGATGCCCATTCCCAACGATGGACTGGGCGAAGCCATCAACGACCGGCTGCGCCGCGCCGCAGTTGGGCGAGAGTGAATCGGACGGGAGTGAAACCAGACCATGAATATCGTTCAGCCCGCCGCGCCACCGCTTCCGCCCGAACTGATCGCGAAATTCCGCGCGATCGTCGGCAACAAATATGCGGTGACGGATGCTGCCGATATCGCGCCCTATGTCACCGAGGAGCGCGATCTGTTTCACGGAAAATCTCCGCTGGTGTTGCGGCCGGGATCAACCGCGGAAGTGTCCGAAATCTGCAAGCTCGCCACCGCGCATAAAATCGCGCTGGTGCCGCAGGGCGGCAATACCGGGCTGGTCGGCGGCCAGACGCCGCATAATGGCGAAGTCGTCGTCTCGCTGCGTCGGCTCGATAAAATCCGCGAGGTCGATGCCGCCTCCAACACCATGACCTGCGAGGCCGGGGTGGTGCTGCAGGTCGCGCAGCAGCGCGCCCGCGACGTCGACCGGCTGTTTCCGCTGTCGCTCGGCGCCGAAGGAAGCTGCACCATCGGCGGCAATCTCTCGACCAATGCCGGCGGCACGGCCGCGCTCGCCTACGGCGTGGCGCGCGAGATGGCGCTCGGCCTGGAAGTGGTCTTGGCCGACGGGCGGATCCTGAACTCGCTGTCGAAGCTGAAAAAGGACAATACCGGCTACGATCTGCGCAATCTCTTCATCGGCGCCGAAGGCACGCTCGGTATCATCACGGCGGCGACGCTAAAACTGTTCCCAAACCCGCGTGCGATCGAGACCGCCTATGTCGGCCTGCAATCGCCGGCGCAGGCGCTGAAGCTGCTGTCGATCTCACAGAACGAGGCGGCCGGCAGCCTGACCAGCTTCGAATTGCTGGCCGACATCGCGGTGGATTTCAGCATCCGTCACGGCATCGACATCCGCGATCCCCTTGACAGCAAGCACCCCTGGTACGTGCTGATGGAATTGTCGTCCTCACGCGATGACGCCCGCGACGCACTGGAATCGATCCTGGCCAAGGGCATGGAGGAAGGCATCGTCGATGACGCCGTGATCGCGGCGAACCTCAGCCAGCGCTCGGCGTTCTGGAAGCTGCGCGACGAGATGTCGGCGGCGCAGAAGCCGGAAGGCGGCTCGATCAAGCATGACATCTCCGTGCCGGTCGCCGCCGTGCCTGATTTCATCGAAGAGGCCAATGCCGCGGTGGTGAAGCTGATCCCGGGCTCGCGGCCTGTACCGTTCGGCCATCTCGGCGACGGCAATATCCATTACAATGTCAGCCAGCCGGTCGGCGGCAACACCGCGGACTTCCTGGCGCGCTGGCACGAGGTCAACGAAGTCGTGTTCGCGATCGTGCTGCGGATGGGCGGATCGATCTCCGCCGAGCACGGCATCGGCGTGCTCAAGCGCGACGAACTGCCGGACGTGAAAGACAAGGTCGCGATCGAACTGATGCGCAGCATCAAGGCGATGCTCGATCCCGCAGGGATCATGAACCCCGGCAAGGTGCTGTGAACGCATCAATGCCAAAGCCGCTTCCTGCCCTCGCCATCGCGCCGATCGCGGATGCCGACATCCCCGCCGTCGTCGCGCTGTGGCAGGCGTGCGGGTTGACGCGGCCGTGGAACGATCCGGCGTCCGACATCGCGCTGGCGCGGCGCGGGCCGAATTCGACCGTGCTGATTGGCCGCGACGGCGGCGCCATCGTGGCGACCGCCATGGCCGGCCATGACGGCCATCGCGGCTGGGTCTATTACGTCGCGACTGATCCGGAACGCCGCGGCCGCGGCTATGGCCGCGTCATCATGAACGCGGCCGAGGATTGGCTGCGCGCAGCCGGCATGGCCAAGGTGCAATTGATGGTCCGGCGCGAAAACGCCCGCGCTGGCGCATTCTACCAGTCGATCGGCTACGCCGAGGCGCAGACGGTTGTCTTCGCCAAATGGCTCGACGGCCGCGAACCTACGCCTTGATGCAGAAAGATTACCATGACCATCTCCGACCGCATCCGCATCAAAGACGAGCGTGTCCTCTCCCATGCCCGGTACCTGTTGAAGAGCATCACGCTCGACTACCGCCGCGGCAACGGCGAATGGCAGACGCAAACCCGTGAAGTCTATGACCGCGGCAATGCCGCAGCCTTGCTGCCGTACAATCTTGCCTTGCGCACCGTGGTGCTGGTGCGGCAGTTCCGCTTGCCGGCCTACGTCAACGGCCATGACGATCTCCTGATCGAAGCCGCCGCCGGCATGCTCGACGATGCATCGCCGGAGGAGCGAATCCGCGCCGAGGCCGAAGAGGAAACCGGCTATCGCCTCCACGACGTCAAGAAGGTGTTCGAGGCCTTCATGAGCCCGGGCGCGGTGACGGAGAAACTGCACTTCTTTGTCGCCGAGTATGAAGCCTCGATGCGGATCGGCAGCGGCGGCGGCCTCGCCGACGAAGGCGAGGACATCGAGGTGCTGGAATTGCCGATCGATTCCGCACTCGCGATGATCGCCGACGGCCGCATCGCGGACGCCAAGACGATCATGCTGTTGCAATATGCGGCGCTGAATATTTTCAGGTAGGTGTGTACAAGAATTCACGTCGTCCCGGCCTTGAGCTCAGATGTGCAATTGCACATCGGGGGACCCATACCGCGTGATGTTTATTGCTTTTAAAGGTCTCAAACGCCTTTGCTCTTACCGATGGGGCACGGCGTATGGGTCCCGGCTCAAGGCCGGGACGACGCGGAGTCAAAACAGCGATCCCTGCCCTTCGTCCTCCGGCGCCGACACCGCCTTGCGCGCGGCTTTCTTCGGCTTCGGCGCTTCGGCTTCGCGCTCTTCTTCCGTGATCGGCAGCAGCAATTGCGCGTCGTCATTCACGACGCGATTGACCCGCGTCGAAATCTCGTGCCAGGCGAATTCGCCTTCCGCGGGGCCGGTCAGCAACGCCATGACGTCGTCGGCATCAAAGGCTCGGGCATCCAGCCAGCGTTCGAATTCATCGGGGGCGATCGTCACGGGCACGCGGTGATGCAGCGCCGCCAGATCGCGGCTGGCCGGCGCGGTGACGATCGCAACGCTGTCCACCTCCTCGCCGTTCGGCCCCATCCAGGTCTCGGCGAGGGCGGCAAAGCCGACCGGCTTGCCGTCGCGGCGGTGGATGAAGAACGGCCGTTTGCGGCCGCTCGAATCCTGCCATTCGTAATAGCCGTCGGCCGGGATCAGACAGCGCCGCCGCTTGATGGCGTTCTTGAAGGCGGGCTTTTCCCGAATTGTCTCGGAGCGTGCGTTTATCAGCAGCGAAAACTTACGCGGATCCTTGACCCAGGCCGGCACCAGGCCCCAGCGCATCAGCCGGAAATGCCGGCCGCCATTCTCCAGCATCACCACCGGGATCGGCTGGGTCGGAGCAATATTGTACCGCGGCGGGAAATTGGGCTGCTCGGCATAGCCGAAAATCTGCCTAAGTGCCGCCGGCGGCGAGGTAATTACGAAACGTCCGCACATAATCTAACCCGAATGGGTGTCCGTTTAATCCCTTTTAACCCCAGTTGTTAACACTGGAACAGATGAGCTTACCGGCCGCCACAGAAGCGCGACCCGATCGCCCGACACCGCCGCCACGCACGGGCCCCATCGATGAGGCCCGCGCTGCGCTTCTGCGCGCCGCCAACATCAATCCCCGCACCGGGCTTGCCACCGACTATCTGAATCATTTCAACGAAGCCATCATGCTGCTCGAGATGGTTCCGGATATGCCGGAATGCGCCGAGGATTTTCTGACCTGGAGTCCACTGTCCTACGCCGAGCATTTCTGGGCTTCCAATTTCAAGGCCCGCGATCTCGCGATCGAGGCCTACGAATTGGCCGACCCCAAGATTCGCACCGAGTTCGACAAGGTCGCCAACACCATGACCTCGATCCTGACCGCGGTAGGCTCGGCGATGCGCGAAGCCCGCCAGGACAAGACCCGCGCCACGCTCGCCGAGCAGGCCACCGGCTGGGTCAAGCCGCTGGTGGCGCTGGCCGGCGGCATCATCAACGGCGCCACCGAGGCCGACGTCGAAACCATCATGTCGAACTAAGGCCTGACCTGACGGCAGTGCATTAGACCTTCGCGCATCGATCGGGCATGATCCGCGCCGAAACCGTCCACCACTTTCCCGGATCACACCTTGGACTCCCCCGCGCCACCCACCCGTCCCCAGCTCGCCGTCAGCGGCGCGATCTTTCGCGACGGCAAGGTTCTGCTGGTCCGCCGCTCACGCTCGCCGGGCAAGGGCTTTTATTCGTTCCCCGGCGGCCGGGTCGAATTCGGCGAATCGCTGCATACGGCGCTGCATCGCGAGGTCGACGAGGAAACGGGCCTGCGAATCGAGATTCTGGCGCTGGCCGGCTGGCGCGAAGTGCTGCCGGGAACCGGCGGCGGCGGGCATTATCTGATCATGTCGTTCGCGGCGCGCTGGACCGCCCGGGAGCCGGTCCTGAACGATGAGCACGACGATTTCGGATGGTTTGATCCCGATGCGCTCGGCGATCTCATGCTCACCGGCGGCCTCCTGGAGGTCTTAGCAGCCGCACGGAAGCTGGTTTAGGCGCGAGTCCTTTGTTTTGACGCGTTTTCTTGACGCGAACCAGTGTCCACCCCCGGATCAAGTCCGAGGGCATGCTTCGCTTGAAAACGCTATGTCTTGCCACCGGCGCATTGAGGGGGCATATCGGGCGGGTTCTGGACCCCCAAATGCGCAAGCACTTTTTTGCCGTCCTCATCCTCATCTCGGCCTGCCATCTGGCGCCCGCGCGGGCCCAGGATGGCGCCGCGCCGTTCGACCGCGATTTGCAGCGGCTGGCCGAAATCCTCGGCACGCTGCACTATTTGCGCGGCATCTGTGGCAACAATGAAGGTGCGAAATGGCGCAACGAAATGCAGGCGCTGGTCGATGCCGAAACGCCTTCGGGCGAACGCCGCGCGCGCATGATCGCCGCCTTCAACCGCGGCTATAACGGCTTCCAGCAGACCTACCGCACCTGCACGCCCGCCGCCTCGATCGCGATCCGCCGCTACATCGAGGAAGGCTCGAAAATCTCGCGCGACCTGACTGCTCGCTATGCGAACTGACATGAGTCTCAACGCAATCTATTTCGACCTCGACGGCACGCTGACCGATCCAAAACCCGGCATCACGCGCTCGATCCAGTATGCGCTGCAAAAGCTCGACCATCACAGCATCCCGACCGAAGACGAACTGACCTGGTGCATCGGCCCGCCGCTGCGCGCCAGTTTTGTCAGACTGCTGGGCGCGGAAGATTCCGCCGACCGCGCCGTGTCGCTGTACCGCGAGCGGTTTTCCGACGTCGGGCTGTACGAGAACGGCGTGTATGACGGGATCAGCGAAGTGCTGACGAAACTCCGCCAGTCCGGCCACCGGTTGTTTGTCGCCACCAGCAAGCCGCATGTGTTCGCGACACGCATCGTCGAGCATTTCGGGCTGCGCCATCATTTCGAGCATGTGTTCGGCTCCGAGCTCGACGGCACCCGCGTCGACAAGTCCGATCTCCTGGAATACGCGCTGAAGGCCGCTGCGGTCGATCCGGCCAGAACGCTGATGATCGGCGATCGCAGCCACGACATCGTCGGCGCGAGGAACAACGGCATGCAGGCAATCGGCGTGCTCTACGGCTATGGCAGCAAGGACGAATTGATCGGGGCCGGCGCGCTGCATGTCTGCGCCACGCCGCAGGCCATACTCGACTGCATTTCCCGGAATTTTCTCGCGGAACCCGCGACCCCGTCAAATGCCGGGAGCGGCGTTAACCTTTCTTAAAGATGTGGCCTAGCAGGCCCTGCGGCGCATGCTACAGCTTGGCGATCAGACGCGCTCCGCTGGGGAACGCGCGCAACGTCTGTCGAGTTTCATGAGCCATCCTGCGTCTTATTCGCTTCACCGCGACCCGCTTCCCGATCACGAGCAAAAGCAGGCGGCGCTCAGCTACCTCCATGAGGCCTGGGCCGAGGCGCGCCACGATGGCGTCGACGGCGACTGCCTGGCGCAGGCGAGCCTGTTCACGGCGCTGGCCGAACTGGTCTCGACCTATGGCGAGGACGCGGTGGCGAAATTCGTGGAAGGCCTTCCCGCGCGCGTACGCAATGGCGAGTTTTCGCTGTCGCTGGCGCGGCAGTAATTTTCGTACTCCGTCATTCCGGGATGGTGCGTTAGCACCAGACCTCAGGTGCGCAATTGCGCACCGGGGAATCTCGAGATTCCGGGTTCGATGCTTTGCATCGCCCCGGAATGGCAGAAGAGAAGCCCTACGCCCTCAGCGTCTCCAGGAACCGCACCGGCTCGCCGGTCGATGGCGTCGTCAGTTCGCCCTGCCACATCACGCGCTTGCCGCGCACGAAGGTGCCGACCGGCCAGCCGGTGACGCGCATGCCGTCATAGGGCGTCCAGCCCGCCTTCGAAGCCACCCATTTGTTGGTGATGGTCTCAGAGCGCTTGAGATCGACGATCGTGAAGTCGGCATCATAGCCGGCGGCGATGCGGCCCTTGGTCGCGATGTTGTAGAGCCGCGCGGGGCCGGCACTGCTGAGATCGACGAAACGCTGCAGCGACAAGCGCCCGGCGTTGACGTGGTCGAGCATGACAGGCACCAGCGTCTGCACACCCGTCATGCCAGAGGGCGAGGCCGGATAGGTTTTTGACTTCTCTTCCAGCGTATGCGGCGCGTGGTCGGAGCCGAGCACATCGATGATGCCCTGCTCGATGCCGTACCAGATGCGGTCGCGGTGATCGGCCGAGCGTACCGGCGGGTTCATCTGGGCGTGGGTGCCGAGCCGCTCGTAGCATTCGGGCGCCACCAATGTGAGATGGTGCGGCGTCGCCTCGCAGGACGCGACGTCCTTGTGGTCGCGCAGATAGTCGATCTCCTGCTTGGTCGAGATATGCAGCACGTGGATCCGCTTGCCGCTCTCGCGGGCGATATTCACGAGCCGCTGCGTCGCCATCAGCGCCGCGGTCTCGTCGCGCCACACTGGATGCGAACGCGGATCGCCTTCGATGCGCAGCGACTTGCGCTCGTTGAGGCGGTATTCATCCTCGGCATGGAACGCGGCGCGGCGCTTGATGACGGCAAAAATGCGCCGCAGGCTTTCGTCGTCCTCGACCAAGAGCGCGCCGGTCGAGGAGCCGATGAACACCTTGACGCCAGCGCAACCCGGCGCGCGTTCCAGTTCCGGCAGATCGGCGACGTTGTCGCGGGTGCCGCCGATGAAGAACGAAAAATCGCAATGCATGCGATGATGGGCGCGCTTGATCTTGTCGCTGAAGGTCGCCTCGGTGACGGTCAGGGGATCGGTGTTCGGCATTTCGAACACGGCGGTGACCCCGCCCATCACGGCGCTGCGCGATCCGGTTTCGAGGTCTTCCTTCTGGGTCAGGCCCGGCTCGCGGAAATGCACCTGGGTGTCGATCACGCCAGGCAGGATGTGCAGGCCCTTGCAGTCGATCGTCTCGGCGGCGGAGGCCTGCCCGAGCCCGCCGATCGCGGCGATCCGGCCATTGGTGATGCCGATGTCACGGAGACCCTCGCCGTCCTGATTGACCACGGTGCCGGATTTTAGAATGGTATCAAATCGCTGATTCATCGGTCCTCGACGCCCGTTTTAGGCTGCCTCTCGGGCTTGTTGACGGCACCTTAGCGCCTTAACTTCCCATGTGATATCCGGCACCTGTGTTTCCCCAGGAACTTGAACGAGAACTTGAACGAGAACTTGCAAGAGAACTTCCAGCGAAGTTCAAGAAGAACCTCCAAAATAGGCCTTTTCAGCGCATGAAAGCAGCGTTTCTTACCGACCGGGGCGTGGTCAAGGTTTCGGGCGAGGACGCCCGCAATTTCCTCAACGGCCTCGTTACGACCGACGTTACGCTGCTGCGGCCGGGCCTTGGCCGGTTCGGCGCACTGCTGACCCCGCAGGGCAAGATAACAGCGGATTTCCTGATCACGGAGGCTTCCAGCGGCCATGGCGGCGGCTTCCTGATCGACCTGCCGCGCCCATTGGCAAAAGGCCTCGCCGACAAGCTCGGCTTCTACAAGCTGCGTGCCAAGGTCGCGGTGGAAAACCTCTCCGACAGCCTCGGCGTGCTCGCGGTGTGGGACGGCGAGCCCTCGATGAAGCCTGATCTTGCTTTCGCCGACCCGCGCAACGAAACGCTCGGTTGGCGCATCCTGGGTCCCGAAGAGCTCAAGCAGAAAGTCGCCGATTTGATCGGCGCAGAACTCGTCGATGAAGCCGCCTATGAGGTCCGCCGCGTCGCCGCGGGCGTGCCGCGCGGCGGACTCGATTTCATGTACAGCGACGCGTTTCCGCACGAGACCAATATGGACCGCCTGCACGGCATCGATTTCGACAAGGGCTGTTACGTCGGGCAGGAGGTGGTGTCGCGGATGCAGCATCGCGGCACCGCGCGCACCCGCGCGGTTCGGGTCACGCTGGAAGATTTCTCGCCCGAGGCCGGCATCCCCGTTGTCGCCGGCGACAAGCCGGTCGGCACCATGGGATCGACCGCCGGCGGCCACGGCATCGCGCTGGTGCGGACCGATCGCGTCGCCGACGCGCTCGACGCCGGCCTGACGCTGTCGGCCGGCGGGCTTGCGATCCGCCTCACCGATCCGAACGACGTGCGCACGCCGCCGAAGCAGACCGTCGCATGAGCAAGGTCCGATGAGCCGCTCTGCACGCCTGCATACCGACGGCAAGACCCGCTGCCCGTGGCCGGGCGAAGATCCGTTCTACATGGCCTATCACGACACCGAATGGGGCGTGCCTGAATATGACGACCGCGCGCTGTATGAAAAGCTGATCCTCGACGGCTTTCAGGCCGGATTGTCTTGGATCACGATCCTGCGCAAGCGCGAAAATTTCCGAAAGGCCTTCGACGATTTCGTGCCTGAGAAGATCGCGCGCTACAATGAGAAGAAGGTTCACGCGCTGATGAACGATGCCGGCATCGTCCGCAACCGCGCCAAGATCGAAGGCGCCGTGAACAGCGCGAAGGGCTATCTCAAGATCATGGAAGAAGGCGCGGGCTTCTCGAAGTTCCTGTGGGACTTCGTCGACGGCAAGCCGAAGGTGAATCAGTTCAAGACCACCGCCAGCGTGCCGGCTTCGACGCCGCTGTCGATCAAAATATCCAAGGAGCTCGGCGCGCGCGGATTCAAGTTCGTCGGCCCGACCATCGTCTACGCCTTCATGCAGGCCACCGGCATGGTCAACGACCATCTGGTCACGTGCTTCTGCCACGAGACCTGCAGCGGTCAACATCGCAAGCCCCGCCTCAAGGTCAAATGACGCCAAGAAGAACATCTGGCAAATCTTCCGATGTCTCGACCCGGGCCTGGCAGCGGATGCTGTCGGGACGGCGGCTCGATCTGCTCGACCCCTCGCCGCTCGATATCGAGGTCGCCGATATCGCCCATGGCCTCGCCCGCGTCGCGCGCTGGAACGGCCAGACCAGCGGCGCGCATATTTTCTCGGTGGCGCAACATACGTTGTTGGTCGAAGCGGTGCTGCGCGAGCAGATGCCGCGTGTCGATCTCAAATTCCGGCTCGCCGCATTGCTGCACGATGCGCCGGAATATGTGATCGGCGACATGATCTCGCCGTTCAAGGCGGTGATCGGCGGCGATTACAAGGTGGTGGAGAAACGCCTGCTGGCGGCGATCCATATCCGCTTCGGCCTGCCGCCGGTACTGGCGGATGCCATCACGCAGGCGATCAAGGCCGCCGACCGCGGCGCGGCCTATCTCGAAGCCACCCATCTGGCAGGCTTTGCCGAGACCGAGGCGAAACGCCTGTTCGGCAAGGATCCCGGCCTGCCCGAACCAACCGTGCGCGAATATCTGACGCCATGGACCGCAGCCAAGGCCGAGAAGCAGTTTCTGGCGCGGTTTGGCGCGGTCGCGTCGTAGGGGCTGCGTTCCTCGCTCCATCAGCTGGTCGTCCCGGCGAACGCCGGGACCCATACCGCGTGATCTCTCGACGAGGTCTCGGCAACAGAGACCTTTCGCAAAACTTCTCCCTGTGGTTATGGGTCCCCCGATGGGCAATTGCGCATGCTCAAGGCCGGGACGACGTGAGGAGAATTTCTGCGTCATAGCAAGCGAGCCGTACGGATGTGAGTTCGCGATCTCGCGGCGCATCACGCCCGAGGTTTGCAAGTAACTTCCTTGCCCTCGAGAATAGAGGGCGCAGGGAAGACCGGGTGCGCGCTGCACCCGCGGTCTCGCGTGCGGTTTGCACAAAACAAGGTGCACACGAGCATACAGGGCAGCGGAGAACACCCGGCCTTCCCTGCGCAATGGCTTTACGGCTTATGCCGTGATCTCCCCGGAGACGAGTTCTTGGTTGACTCCGTCGCTGCCGTTCCCGCTTGCGCTTCTCCGACAGCTTGACGCCTGCAACGGGCGCCAGGACCACACGGTTTTGCCGTACGCCCGTCCACGCCGTCGTCTAAGCGCAAAC